>JAJTXO010000523.1 GCA_021463315.1 Caldilineales bacterium
AAGGGATGGGCTGCCAGTTCTCGGGAAGATGACACGCTTGCGGCACGCTTGCCGCAAGTCGCCATCGTTTCTGCTCCTCCTCCGTGCGAATGTAGCTCAGGAAGTGGAAGTGGTTCGGCAGCAGGCAGAGCGCGTGGATTGCCGCCACCGGTGTGATGTGCTGCACCATGAGCTGGGCGAAGTAGCGGTAGTTCTCCCCCGTATAGAAGATCGTCTCGCCGTTGTTGCCGCGGTTGTAGACGTGATAGAATTCACCGGGGTACAGTGGTTCCGTTGTGTTCATGGTGCCGCTCCCGTCAGGACTCTCAGGACTGGCAGTCCTTCCGAGGACTGCCAGTCCTGGGTCCATGGTTCTATCTTCAGCCAGGCTTTCCCGCTTGCTCCTCCTCTTCGACCGCGAGAAGCTCGATGGTGAAGTCACGAAAGACCCTCAGCAAGTCGACATCTGTCAGCAGATAGGAGTGGATGCGCTCGACGTCCACGTCCCAGTAGAGATGAACGAGCCGGTTGCGCAATGAGACCATGTCGCTCATGGCGTCGGCATACTCACGCTCCAGGTAGCCCATGCGGGCCAGCACCTGGAACAGATCTCGCTGGGTTTCTGGCTGGCCCAGGTCAAAGGTCGACACCAAGTGGCTGGCAATGTCGCTGCAGCATTCAGTCGCCGCCTGCAATGCTCGCTCCACAGCCAGTTGCGTCGTGAAGTTATCGCGAAACTCATCCAGCTCGAGTTCCTGCTGCTTCTCTAACTCGGCGATGTACTGCTCTAACTTGCGCAAGCGCAGCCTGATACTCTTGGCGTTCAGTGTCATTGCGTTGCTCCCTCAGGCGCTGCACGAAGGCTTGCCAATCACGTTCCAGCCTGGGTTCCATATCCCAATAGCGGCGGCGAACCCAGGACTCGTATTCTGCCACGCGTTCCAGAGAGCGCTGCCACAGCCGCCGGCTGTGGGTGACGATCTCGAACTGGGCGGGGATCGGAGCCAGGTTGAGCACGTGCAGGTCCAGCCAGTCGGGCCAGGTAATCGCCCAGCGATCCTCCAACCGCCACAGGCGCTCCTTGGCGATGTCCTGGCGCGCCAGCACGGCTATGTCAACGTCGCTGGCCGCGTGGGTTCGCCCGTCGACCTGCGAGCCGAAGAGGTAGAGCGCGTCGATCTCGGCCCGATCTGCTGCCCAGTGGCTCAGACGGTTGATCAGCTCCTCGATATCCTGCTTAGATGCTGAAACCTGGTTCATGGCGTCATTATATCACAGCCTGAAAACAGCGCCATCATGAGCATGTCCCAATCCGGCCAACGCCTGTGGGAAACCAAGCATTGGCCTCTTGCTTGCTACGCCAGCGGCTTCAGGCCCGCCTCGATCCGGGCCCGGTGCGGCTCCAGGAAGGGGGGCAGGGCCAGCCGCTCGCCCAGCGTCTCCTGCGGCTCGTCCACCGCGAAGCCGGGGCCGTCGGTGGCCAGCTCGAACAGCACGCCGTTGGGCTCGCGGAAGTAGAGGCTGCGGAAGTAGAAGCGGTCGATCAGCCCGCTGTGGCGCACGCCCTGCTGGCTCAGGTGCTGCTCCCAGGCCGCGTGCTGCTCGAAGGTGGGCACGCGGAAGGCCACATGATGCACGCCGCCCGCGCCGGGCTGGGTGAAGGGCAGCTCCGGCCGCACGGCCACGTGCAGCTCCGCGGCCGCGCCCTGGCCGGCCATGCGGTAGACGTGGACGGTGTGCGCGGGGCTGGCGGGGTCAGGGTAGCTGCCCGCGGCCGCCATGCCCATCACCTGGGTCAGCATGCGCTCCGTCGGCTCCAGCCGGGCGATGGTCATGGTCACCGGCCCCAGCCCGCGGATCTGATGCTCGGCCGGCACAGGGCTGCGCGACCAGGCGTGCGCCGGCCCGGCGGCATCCACCACCAGGCTCAGCCGCTGGCCCTCGAAATCCTCCAGGTCCAGCGTGGGCCGGCCGTGGCGCTCGGCTACGTCTGAATGAGCCACGTCCTGCGCGGCCAGCCGGTCGGCCCACCATTCCAGGCTGGCCACGCTGTCCACGCGCAGGCCGGTGCGGGTAACGCTTTGACGGCCGCGCTGCTCGCGGGGCGTGTGGGCCCAGTCGAAGAAGGTCAGGTCGCTGCCGGGGCTGGCCTGGCCGTCGGCGTAGAACAGGTGATAGGCGCTGACGTCGTCCTGGTTGACGGTGCGCTTGACCAGGCGCATGCCCAGGGTGTCGGTGTAGAAGCGCAGGTTGGCCCGCGCCTGGGCGGTGACCGCGGTGAGGTGGTGCAATCCGGTAAGCTGTAGCATGGCAGTGCTCCGTTGTCTGTCGCTAGTTAGTTTGATGTCGAACTATCTGTCAGTATAGCCGGAACCGTGGGTGCAGACAGGAAGCCAGCTTCCAAATGTGATCAGGCGTCCGTCTGAAGCCTCGGCTGCAGGCTGGGGCTGCCTAGACTCCGGGAAAAACCGCAATAGTGGGCAGCAAAGTTTGCATCTTTTTGAGTTATGGTCGATAATAGCACCGTCCACATGGGTGGACACTGTCTGACGCAAGCGCCAAAGGGTCCCCAAGGTCTCCAGCGAGTTCCGAATGGCTTCTGAAGGGCGGTTGTCACAGCAGGCGAGAGACCATCGAGCCGCAGGTCGGGTGCGGACGGTGGCGCGTAGTTTGGATCGTGCCCGCAGAGGCGGGCCTATGCTGCAATGGCGTCCGGGTGTAACCGGGCGCGGGAGTAAAAAGTGACTAGGATTTACGTTGGTAATCTGCCCTTCAGTGCGAACGAAGATGACGTCCGCAGCCTGTTCACCGAGTATGGCACCGTCGAGGATGTCAGCCTGGTGAGCGACCGCGAGACTGGCCGGCCCCGCGGCTTCGGCTTCGTCGAGATGGACAACCAGGGCGCGAACGCTGCCATTCAGGCCCTCGATGGTCTGGAGTACGGCGGCCGCAACCTGCGCGTCAACGAAGCTCGCCCCCGCGAAGAGCGTCCGCCTCGGCGTGACGGCGGCGGCTACGGCGGTGGTGGTCGCAGTGGCGGCGGTGGCGGCTATGGCCGCGACCGTGACCGCGGCGGCCGTCGCAACGACTGGTAAACCCAGCCGCCAGCCCGTCTGAAGCAGCCCGGCCTCAGGCGATGAGAAAGACGCAGTCCAGGGTCAACGCGGCGCTCCCCGACCAGCCCGCAGCTTGATTGGACCAGACCGCCGGTTTCACCAGAAGCCGGACAATTGGGCAAAAAAATAGAGAGACCTGAGCCACGGCTCAGGTCTCTTTCGTTGTAGCTACTCGGCCCGGGGCGACCGGAAGACTTCGGAAGTCGCCGCACCTGGGTTGTGCAGCGGCGACTTCCGAAGTCTTGGGCTGATTGTCAGGGCTGCCAGCCCCAGTTTTCAGCCACGAAGACGATATCCGCCAGCTCGATCGTGCCGGACCCGTCGAAGTCCAGCCGGGGCGGGCAGGCTGCGCCGACGCTCTGCTGCCAGCAGGCCGCCACTCGCTGCACGTCGGCCACGTCAACGTCGCCGTCGCAGGCCTCCGGGTTGCCCGAGCCTGCGTAGGGCTGGACGTCGGCCGGGTGGCAGAAGGGCCCCAACACCGTGGCCTGGCGCGTCATCAGCACCGGCGCGGCGCCGGGCAGATCCTTGTTGTGCAGCCAGAGCTGCCACATGGTGTCCCCCCAC
>JAJTXO010000524.1 GCA_021463315.1 Caldilineales bacterium
GCCAGCATCCTCGGCCACCCGCTCCAGGCCATCGGGATGGGGCGAGGCGAAGAAAACAGCCACGATGCCTACTACCAACGCCAGCACCACGCCGCCGGCCACGACGGTTGTCGTGTCGGTCTTGCGGCCAGTTACCTGCTCGCCGAACATACCAGGCAGCGCCGCCCGCACCAACGCCAGCGCGCCCGCGGTGATCAACCCCTCGCCGATGCCGATCAGCATGTGGACGCTGGCCATGGCCGTCAGCACCACCCCCAGCGACGCCGTGCCGCTCAGCGCCAGCAGGAAGGCCGTCACCACCGCGGCCAACACCACGCTCAGCCAGCCAGCCGCAAAGCCAGCCACAGTGCGGTTGACTCGCAGGAGCGCCTGGTGGACAAAGTAGCCGGTCCAGACGGTGACGATCCCCATGACGAAGATGTTGGCGCCCATAGCCAGCAGGCCGCCGTCCTGGAAGACCAACGCCTGCAGGCCGATCACCGCGGCCATCACCAGCAGCGCAGGCCAGGGACCCAGCAGGATCGCGGCCAGCGCGCCGCCCAGGAAGTGGCCCGACGTGCCGCCAGCCACCGGGAAATTGAACGCCTGGGCCGCAAAGATAAAGGCCGCCAACACCCCCATCAGCGGCGCCAGCCGCTCATCGAACTCCCGGCTGGCGCGGCGCACCGCCACCACCATGAAGGCGATGGTCACGATCCAAGCCAGGATAGCCACCGGCGCGGAGAGAAAGCCATCGGGGATGTGCAGCGGCTGCGGCGCAGCCACCGGAGAGCGCAAAATGCTGGTCAACATGGAATGCCTCCTATAGAATCGATTACGCTTATGTCATGCTGAGGCCGCCGAAGCATCTCCGACGGGTGACGCCGAGACCCTTCGCCAAGCCTCAGGGTGACACTTGGTTGAATGGGTTTCACACCGCGGCAGCGCACGCCTGGCACAGCCCCGGCAGCGTCAGATGCACTGGCTCCAGTTGAAAGCCATATCTCGTGCGCAGCGTCGCCGCCAGATCGGCCAGGTCATCGGGAACAACCTCCAGCATGGCGCCGCAGCGGGTGCAGACGGCGTGATGATGCTCATAGCCGGAGCGCACCGCCTCGAAGCGCGCCGGCTGGCCCTCCAGCCGCAGCTCGCCGATCAACCCCTGCTGGCGCAGGAAAAGCAGGTTGCGGTAGACCGTGGACAAGTCAACCTGGGGCGATTGAGCGTTCACCTGCGCGTAGACCTCGTCGGCCGTCAAGTGGCCCTCGCTGTGGTAGACCACATCCAGCACCAGGGCGCGCTGCGGCGTCAGGCGGATCCCCGCCTGACGCAGTTGGTCGATAACGTGTTCGTGACAGGACATGTGGGGCCTCGCAACCAGTTGCAAAACTTTGCAACTGTATCGATTATAATCAGGCTGTCCCCAAATGCAAAGCGCGCGCCGTAGTTGCTGTACCCGGCACGCGACCGGTCCGCCCGCAATCAGTTTGACACTCTGGCCAAGATAGCTACAATTCTAGCCATGAGCGAACAACCGCCCTTCGAGATTATCTTCGACGATGCGGTGCAAGAGCATTTTGCTGCTATTCCGCGTCAAGATCATTCGTCGATTCTCGATGCCATCGAAGTGCAGCTATCCTTTGAGCCCAACGTTAAGACACGTAACCGAAAGCCGTTGCGCATCCCTAACTCCATTGACGCCACATGGGAGCTGCGCTGCGGCATGAACAATCGTTACCGAATTTTCTACGATGTGGATGTTTATGATCGCCTGGTGATCGTGTTGGCGGCTGGCAGAAAGCCTGGCAGTCGGCTGATGATCGGCGACAAGGAGATGGAACTATGAAGATCGCCCCCCTGGCAGAAGTCAAAGACCGCTTCAGCGCCTACATCGAAGAAAGTCGCGAGTCGCCCGTGGTGGTCACGCGCAACGGACGGCCGGTAGCCATGCTCATCGCCATCGAGGAAGAGGACGACCTGGACAGCCTGTTGCTGGTGCATAACCCGCGCTTCGTGCAGCTTCTGGATGATGCGCGCCAGCGGGTGCGAATCACAGGTGGTGTGTCGCTGGAGGAATTCCGTCGTCGTCTGGACGCCGCAGCAGGGGAGTGATGGTTGGCCGGGCGGCTGTACTCCCGCTGAGCTATTGAGGCACCCGGCGCTTGGTTCGAGTTTGTCACGAGGGGCGATTCTGCCAAAGAGCGCCAGGCGCCTATGGCATGGACTGAGAGAGAGGGGTAACTGAGCGAGAATCGACTATTGACAGCCGGAAGGACTTGTGCTAGAATAGAGATCGAGCGATCGATTTATAATAGTCAATCCTGCAATAAAAGGACCCCACTCCATGCCCAAGGTGACAGAAGCACACAGTGCTGCTCGGCGGCAACAGATCATCGACGCTGCGTATCGCTGTTTTGCCCGCAAAGGGTTTCACCAGGCGACCATGCGTGATATCTATGCCGAGGCGAATCTCAGCCCAGGCGCGGTTTACCATTACTTTCGCAGCAAAGATGCGATCATCCAAGCCAGCTTTGAATTTGACTATGAGCGCAGCCTTACGCTCTTTGAGGCTGCGCTGCTGCAGGATGATCCGCTGCAAGCCCTGTACGAACTGCTTAACTTCTTCTTCCAGGGCCTCGAGGGGGCCGCGGCCCTGGAGGCGCCGCGGGTGAATGTACAAGGCTGGGGCGAGGCGCTGGTCAACCCCCCGTTCCTGGAAACGATGCGCCAGCTTCTCAGCAATTATCTGGATGTTCTGACACAACTCATTCGCAGGGCGCAGACAGCCGGTCAAATCGATCCAACGCTCGATCCCCAGGCGGTAGGCCGGATTCTGCTGTCGCTCTACTACGGACTGGAACTGCAAAAGGCCCTGGACAGCACCGTCGCCTTCGAGCCATACGCCCAGGCCATCAAGACGCTGCTCTTTTCCAGCACCAAGCCGTGACAAGCTTGTCGATAGCAATTGCAAAGTCACTCTATTACTCATGATCGAGGAGGTAAACGATGGAAGCGATAACAAGCCAGGCCACCGGAAACAACTACCAGGGCAATGGGGCTGTTCAGGCAACATCAACCCAAGCCAGCGTTGATCGCGCGGCGCTGCTGGCCGAACTGGAGGCGACGCGCGCGGCGTTTCATGCGCTGCTGAGCTCGATCTCCAACGAGCGCTGGAAGGAAAAGAGTCCAACCACAGATTGGACGGTGGGGGAGTTGATGGTGCATATTACCTGGGCGCTGGAGCAGTTGCCCGACGAAATTGCCAGCGCCCGCCGTGGCAAGGGGATGTTCAACCTGCCATTTCCAAAACGCATAGTTGAAACGGGCAGCTACTGGCTCGGTCGCTGGTTCGCCCGCCATGAGACCCAGTCATCGGTCGGCCGGCGCTACGACGCGGCGATGGACGCCATCGTTCGCATCCTCCCTGACGTGAGCGACGCAGATTGGTCGCTGGGCGCCAACTTCTACGGCGAGGGCCACCACACCATCGCCGACCTCTTTCACACACCCGCCGAACACTTCGCGGACCACACAGCCGGAATGTGAACGCCACGCCGTGGCAACACGCGACAAGCCGCAGGGAGCCAGATTGACATGAACATCAACCCGAACACCTTCCGCGTTGCCGGCGTCGCGATGCTGGCCGGCACGCTCCTGATGCTGATTGGTGCGTTCTCCACG
>JAJTXO010000525.1 GCA_021463315.1 Caldilineales bacterium
TGCCCTGGCGCGCCCGCTTCCCTGTAGTGCATGTGCGGGCGCTTCCCGATGGCCGCTTCGACGAGGCGCATTTCGACCACCTGCTGGCCAGCTACGCCGGCCGCATCGCGCTGGTGGCCGTCACCGGCGCCTCCAACGTCAGCGGCTTCATCCAGCCCATCCACCGCCTGGCGGCCAAGACGCACGCGGCCGGCGCGCGCATTCTGGTGGACGCCGCCCAGCTTGCGCCCCATCGGCGCGTGGAGATGCTGCCCGACGACGACCCGGAACATCTGGACTTCGTGGTGCTCTCCGCACACAAGATGTACGCGCCCTTTGGCACAGGCGCGCTGATCGGTCCCAAGGAGGCGTTTCTGCACAGCGCGCCAGAATATCCCGGCGGCGGCACGGTGGATGTGGTGACGCTGGACGAGGTGCATTGGGCCGGCGTGCCCGACCGCGAGGAGGCGGGCAGCCCCAACGTGATCGGCGCGGTGGCCATGGCCGCGGCCGCGCAGGCGCTGATGGCCGTGGGCATGGATGCGGTGGCGGCCCACGAGCAGGAATTGCTGGCCTACGCCAACGCGCGCTTGCAAACCGTGCCGGGCGTGCAGATCTACGGCGAGACCGACCCGACCCGGCTGCACGAAAAGGTCGGCGTGATTCCGTTTAACCTGGCAGGCATGTCGCATTTTCTGGTGGCCGCGATCCTGGGCTACGAGGGCGGCATCGGCGTGCGCAGCGGCTGCTTCTGCGCCCATCCCTATGTGGTGCATCTGCTCCAGTTGGACGACAGCGCGGCCGATAGCTGGCGCAGCCAACTGCTGGGCGGCGACAAATCCCACATGCCCGGCATGGTGCGCGCCAGCTTCGGCTGCTACAGCGACCAGAGCGACGTGGATCGCCTGGTGGAGATGCTGCACCGCATCGCCCGCGGCGACTATCAGGGCAACTACCAGCTCAACCGGGCCACCGGCGAATATCTGCCCAAGGATTATGTCGAGCCGCTGGCCGATCACTTCCTGTTGTAGCGCCGGCCCTCCCCCCTGCCCGTACCACGATTTTCCAAATCGTGGGTCGCGGCTCTGGTTCAGATGTCTTCCAAGGAAGGAACAGCCATGAGCGACCGAACGGACTGGAAGATCCTCTTTTTCGTGTGCGGCGACGCGTCCGACCGGCTGGGCCCAGGGCAGGATGGCATCGATCTGAGCCCCCTGTTGCCTGCTGGCCCCAGCGACGCGACCGTGCTGGTGCAAGCGCGGCTAGGGCCCAATCAACCGGCGCTGCGCTTGGCGCTGCTGCCGGGTGAGACGCTGGCCACCCCCGTGAGCTCGCTGGCTGCGGCCGACGACAGCCCGGCCGAGCGCGATAGCTTTGTCGGCTGGGCCCTGCGCGCCTACCCCACCCGCCACACGCTGCTGGTTCTGACTGACTGCCCGCCCAGCCAGGCTGACGCGGCCGCGGAAAGCGACAGCCTGTTCAGCGTCGCTGGCCCGGCCGATGCTCCGACCTACTGGCCTCTGTCCGAGGCGGGTCTGGGCGAGATGATCGACCAATTCGCCACGCGCGGGCTGGGCAGTTGGCTGGCCAACCTGGCCAGCAGCCTGGCCGGCCGGCTATCGGCCCTGCGTCCGGCGCCGCAACCTGCGCAACCCTCAACCCCCAAGGAACCCCCACCGATGAACGACAAACGTGACTGGACGATCCTGCTCTACATGGCTGGCGACAACGGCGCCACCTTCCAGGGCAAATATGGCAAGTATTCGCTGATGGCCGAGATGACCAGCGTGGGCATCAGCGACATCGGCGAGGTGGAGACCGTCGGCACCACCGACCAGGTGGCCATCCTGGCGCAGCTCGACACCTTGCCCTCCAAGGATCCGTTGGCCAAAGAGCTGGGCATTGCGGCCGGCGGCGCCTACCGGCTGGAGATCCACAAGGGACGGACCGCGCTGGAGAACATCGTCGAGGTGATGCCGGACGTGAACACCGGCGACCCGGCCGAGCTGGCCCGCTTCATCGTCTGGGGCATGAATCGCTGCCCGGCCAAGCACACCATGTTGGTGCTGTGGAACCACGGCCTGGGCTGGAAGGACGACGACATCTACGCCAAGGTGCGCGGCATGTCGCGTTCGGCTGCCCAGGGACGGAACGCGCGCGGCAGCAACGCGGCCTTTTTCCGCAGCACCGCCAAAAGCATCGGCCGCCGCGCCAATCGCGCCAAGAACGACTCGTCGCGCGCCATTTTGTGCGACGACAGCTCCATGGACTTCCTGACCAACAGGGAGATGAGCCAGGCGCTGCGGGTGGCCGAGTTCGCTGCAGACCCGGCCGACGTGGCCGCGATCTTCGCCGACAAGGCGCGGCTGGATCAGATGATGGCCTGGGGCAACGAAGGCGCGCTGCGGCACCTGAGCATCATCGGCATGGACGCCTGCCTGATGGCGATGATCGAGGTGCAGTATCAGGTGCGCAAGTTCGCCGATTTCATGGTGGCCTCGCAGGAGGTCGAGCCGCTGCGCGGCTGGCCCTACGACAAGATCCTGGCCGAGCTGGCCGCCCAGCCAACCATGACGCCTAGCCAGCTCTCCACCCTGATCGTCGACCGCTACATCGAATCCTACGCCGACGTTGGCCGCGGGCAGCAGGATTTGACCCAATCGGCCATCGACCTGAGCCGGCTGGGGGAGGCCGCGCAGCTCATGCAGCCATTGGCCAAGGCGCTGGCTAAGGAGTACAAGGAGGACCTCTTCCTGGAAAAGGCCTACCGCGACGCGCGCGACAAGGCCCAGCGCGATGGCTACGCCTTCGAGGACCCGGAGTACGTCGATCTGGTCAGCCTGCTGGACGCTATGCTCAACGGCTATCGCGGCGATGCCGGCGCATCCAAGGCTCTGGAGGCGGCCGCGCGGCTGCAAGACTGGCTGAAATCGGGCAACTCGCCGGTGATTCGCAACGCCACCGCGGGCAAGTTCGACGGCAAAGCCCACGGCATCAGCATCTACGTCCCGCGCGATCAGCCCTCGCCGCTCTACGACGATCTGGATTTCACGGCCGCAGGCTGGCACACCACGGTCAAGAAGATCTATCAGGCATAGCGCCCGCGCGGACAAGGCCTGCGGTTGCGGGGCTGCCAGTCACGATTGAAGGATAACGCCACCATGGACGACACAACTACCCTCACCTTCATCGCCGTCGAGGAACGAGAGACGACGCGCGGCCAAACCGAGCTGAGCCGCGTCACCAGCAAGCTCAGTGTCGACGCGCTGCGCGATCAGTTCACCCAGTTCATGCAAGGCATCGAGTCTGCCTTTGCCGTGGACGAAGTCCAGACCGCGCACGGTGTCTTTCAGTTGAACGAGATCCAGTTCAGCGCGGAGATGTCCGCCGAAGGGGAGTTCAAGCTGCTGGGCACGGGCGTCGGCGTTTCGGCTGGCGCAGCGCTGACCTTCGTCCTCACCCGCAGGGAAGCAGAGGGGTGAACGGTGAACGGTTCACGGCGAAGGTGCGATGGACCTTTGTTCTCATCTGCAGGATTGCCAGCCAGGCTTGACGCCTGAAACTACCAGGAGCACACCCATGCCCACATCGGACAACGACGCCTACGAATACCTCCCACCGATCGACACGACTCTGGCTGTGCTGCGCGACCTGCAAGGCCAGTGGGGCAGCCTGAGCG
>JAJTXO010000526.1 GCA_021463315.1 Caldilineales bacterium
CTTCGCCCACCCTGTTTTCGGAAGACGAAGAAGTCGCTGACCCACCAGAACCCACTGTGGAATGGTATCGTGCTGCGCTGAACTATCTCAACGCCACGAGTTCATTCCAGACTGAGTAGTGAAACCCATCACTGGCTGGCAGTGTACAACTCTTCACAAAGCTTGTCAAGAAAGCGAATTGTCTCGGGTGCGGTTCAAAGATTTGCAGCGAAAAACGACGCCTGGCGCCCGGCGCCACTTTGCGCAAGAAAGTCAGCGTTTTGCGCGTGGAATTTGGCTCGCCAATCGGCTGTCATATGAGGCCGGCAGGCCAAGGGCGCGAACTTGTGTGCTATTGGCAGGTATGCTATAATCCGGCCATGTTTTGTGCTGGGGTATGCGCCTCGGTGTTCCAGCGGTATCCCGGCTCTTTTTGTGCCATACGATAAGGAGAAAACCACGTGCCTCTCTCGAAAACGGAAAAGGACACCATCACCAAGGAATACCAGGTCCATGTCAGCGACACTGGCTCACCCGAAGTGCAGGTGGCGCTGCTGACCACGCGCATCAACCAACTCATCGACCATCTGAAGTCCCACAAGCACGACGAGGCCTCCCGCCGCGGCCTGCTCAAGCTGGTGGGTCAGCGCAGACGCCATCTGGCCTATCTCAGCCGCAAGGATCAGTTGCGCTACAAGCAGTTGATCGAACGGCTCGGACTGCGCAAGTAAACCAGATTTGTACGATCTGTCGGGTAGCAGGGTGCGTCGTGCGCCTGCTACCCGACCTGTTTTTGCCACCCATCCCACCGCCGGCCGACCTGACGCCGTGAACGGTTCAGGAATTGGGGAGTGCCGCTGAGGCAGGAAGCGGTAATCAGTAATCAGTTAACGGTAAACGGTGAGCGGTTGATGGCAACCGATCACCGATCACTGATCACCGATCACCGATCACCGCCTCGACGTTACTCCCCAGTCCCTGACCTCCGGGTCAAGCCGGCGCCCGCGCCGAACGCCGCCCGACCTCCAGGGTTCCCGCAAACCCTCAGGGACGGGCATGGCCGTTCAGCGTGGGCGCATTCGCGTTGGCAACCAACGCGCTGACCTGGCCGGGAGCGGTGGCAACCTATCACCATTCCTTATGAGGTAAGGACAACATGCAAGTTCAGAAGTATCAATTCAACAGTCATATCGGCAACCACGAGATCGTGGTCGAGACCGGCACCCTGGCCCTGCTGGCTGGCGGTTCGGTCACCCTGCGCTCCGGCGAGTCCGTCCTGCTGGCGACCGCCACCGGCTCCCGCTCGGTGCGCGAGGGCATCGATTTCTTCCCCCTGAGCGTCGAGTTCGAAGAGAAGCTCTACGCCGCCGGCCGCATCCCCGGCTCCTTCTTCCGCCGCGAGGGCCGGCCCTCCGAGGGGGCCATCCTGACGGCCCGCCTGACCGATCGGCCGCTGCGCCCCCTTTTCCCCAAGGGCATGCGCAACGAGGTGCAGATCATCGTCACCGCGCTGGCCTCCGACGGCCAGAACCTGCTGGACGTGCTGGCCATCAACGCGGCCTCGGCCGCGCTGACCATCAGCGACGTGCCGTGGGATGGCCCCGTGGGCGCGGTGCGCGTCGGCTACATCGACGGCGGCTTCGTGGCCAACCCCACGGCCGCGGAGATGGAGACCAGCACGCTGGACCTGCGCGTGGCCGGCACCCATGACGCGATCCTGATGGTGGAGGCCGGCGCGGACGAGGCGCCCGAGGATGTGATGCTGGAGGCGCTCAAGTTCGCCCATGCCAGCATCCAGGATTTCATCGCCCTGCAGCAGCGCATGCGCGAGCAGATCGGCAAGCCCAAGTTCGAGTTCGCCGTCCCCGCGCCCAAGGAAGAGATCAAGGCCGCGGTGCAGTCGCTGGTCGGCCAGCGCATGGAGGACATCTTGCAGGCCGGCTATATGAAGGAAGAGCGCAGCGCGGCCCTGGACGAGCTCAGCGTCGAGGTGCGCGAGGAACTGGACGATAGCTTCGACAGCGCCGAGCTGAAGGGCGCGTTCGATGCCGTGTTCAAGCACAGCGTGCGCGAGCAGATTCTCAACCAGGGCGTCCGCCCCGATGGCCGCCAGACCACCGAGATCCGCCCCATCACCTGCATGACCGGCATTCTGCCGCGCGTGCATGGCACCGGCCTCTTCACCCGCGGCGAGACCCAGGTGCTGACCGTGGCCACGCTGGGCACCCCGCGCGAGGCGCAGGAGCTGGACACCCTGGCCCCTGAAGAGTCCAAGCGCTACATGCACCACTACAACTTCCCCCCCTTCTCCACCGGCGAGACCTGGCCCATGCGCGGCCCCAAGCGCCGCGAGATCGGCCACGGCGCGCTGGCTGAGCGGGCCCTGCTCCCCATGATCCCGCCCAAGGAACAGTTCCCCTACACCCTCCGTCTGGTCTCGGAAGCGCTCAGCTCCAACGGCTCCACCTCCATGGCCTCGGTGTGCGGCAGCACGCTGGCCCTGATGGACGCGGGCGTGCCGATCCAGGCGCCGGTGGCCGGCATCGCCATGGGCCTGGTGACCGACGCAGAGAGCGGCCGCTACGCGATCCTCTCTGACATTCAGGGCATGGAAGACCACCTGGGCGACATGGACTTCAAAGTCGCCGGCACCGCGCACGGCATCACCGCCCTGCAGATGGACATCAAGATCAAGGGCATCAGCCTGGCCATGATGGAACAGGCGCTGGAGCAGGCCAAGCAGGGCCGGCTGCACATCCTGGACAAGATGCTGGCCGTGATGCCGGAGCCCAACAAGGAGCTCTCGCCCTATGCCCCGCGCATCATCACCCTGCACATCGATCCCGACAAGATCGGCAAGGTGATCGGACCTGGCGGCAAGGTGATCCGCGCCATCCAGGACGAGTACCAGGTCAAGATCGACATCGAGGACGACGGCTCAGTCTACGTGGCTGCGCCCGACGGCACCAAGATCATGGGCGCGGTTGCTCAGATCGAGGCGCTGACCGAAGAGGCCTCCATCGGCAAGATCTACACCGGCAAGGTGGTGCGCACCGAGAGCTACGGCGCCTTCGTCGAGATCATGCCCGGCATCGACGGCATGGTGCATATCTCCCAGTTGGCCGACTACCGCGCGCCCACCGTGGAAGATGTGGTGCGGGTCGGCGACGAGGTGATGGTGATGGTGATCGACATCGATCGGGCCACTGGCAAGATCCGTCTCAGCCGTCAGGCCGTGTTGGAAGGCTGGACGGCCGAGGAAGCCCGCGAGCGTGACCGCAAGGGCAGCGGCGGCGGCGATCGCGGCGGCAGTCGCGGCGGCGGCGGTGGCAGCTACGGCGGCGATCGCGGCGGCAGCCGTGGCGGCGGCAACTACGGTGGCGGCAGCCGCGGCGGCAGTGGCAACTACGGCGGCAGCGATCGCAGCAGCAGCCAGGGCCAGCCCCGTCCCAGCATCCAGCCGCCGGAGCGCACCGGTCGGGACAACGATCCCTCCATGGGCGAGCTGATGGACAGCGGCTCGGGCGGCCAAAAGCGGCCCCGCCGTCGGCACTAAGCCAAGATCTGTGATCCCCAGGGCGTCTCGCCCGGCCTGACCCGACGGGACGCCCCCTCCATGACGATCTCCAGGGCGTCTCGCCCGGCCCGACCCGGCGGGAC
>JAJTXO010000527.1 GCA_021463315.1 Caldilineales bacterium
GCGCCGGTTGATGGCGCGCGCCCGCCAGCCTGAGGGATCTGGGATGGGCGTCGTCGTCGCACAGATGGGCAAGCATTAGCCACGGCCCGCTATGCGGCTGTGAATGCGGGCGGCCGCCAGCAGCGAGGCCACCCAGGGCAACACCAGCAGGCCCAGCGCCTGGGTCAACAGCAGGAAGAAGGCGCCCGGCTCGGCCCGCGCCACGGGCGGGACCGCGATCAGCGCCCCGACCAGGCCGATCCCCAGCAGCAGGAGGCGATCCAGCGTGCGGGCAGCGCGGCCGAAGCGCCGGGACTGGCCGGTGGTCAGGGCCAGCAAGGACGGCAGGGCCACGAAGCCCAGACTGAGCGCCATGGCGAAGGAGAGGCTGCCCAGGATGCGCGTCGCCGGCGAGAACAGCCAGGCATGCCACAGCCCCGCCAGCCCCAGCAGCATCAGCAGCCCCGCCGCCAGCCTGCGCTGCAGGGCAACCGCGCGATGGAGCTCAGACGCCGGGCCGCCCGGCATCCGGCTGCGCCGCAGCCGGCGATCGACGACCAGGCCCGCCAGGCCGCTGAGCAGTCCCACGAGCAGCGAGGCCATCAGCGCCATGCCAACCGCGGCCGGGTTGGCGTGGGGCATGCCGGAGAAGAACACCGATCCGAAGAAAACAAACGTGACCGCGGCCACCGAGCCGCCCCAGACGAAGACGGCCACGAACCAGCCCTCGCCCAGCAGCGGCACGTGGGTGTTGCGGGCGACCGCCTCGGTCAGGTCGGCAGGCAGGGAATGGCCGAAGACGCGCTGGGAAGAAGATGGCGGCATGGTCATAATTCCTTTTCGTTCTGCCACGATTGCTCATTCAACGCCGGACCTGTCAGGGACATTCCGCCTCCAGCCAGGCCCCATCGGGCTGCTCCCGCCAACAGAAGGTCCCAATATCCGAGCTTTCGAGCTGGACGGCGCTGTTGTCCAGCCAGCGCATCGACCAGGCCAGGCGGCTGGAGGCATGGGTTTGCTGGCGGTGAAGGATGGCCTGGGTTGCCTTGTCGCGCACCTCGAAGATCAAGGTCAGGTAGCGGGTAGGATCGTCCCGGCTGGTATCGACGGTGATCGCCAGCGTGCGGTCCTGCTGGGGCGAGTCGATCAGCACCGGCTGTGCGGTTGCGGCGGCCGGCCCCTGCTGGCGGTCGCTTGTCCGCCCGATGCACCCAACAACCAGGATGCAGGCCAGCGCCGCGCAGATCAGCCAGGGTTTGATCTGCGTCGGCAGGTAGGGTGTGGATCGTGGGGAACCTGTTGATCTCATCGCTTTTCCTCCGGGCGCTCATACCAGCGGCGGAACGCGGCCCGCCAACTCTGCTCCTGAGTGGCCTCGAACATGGGCAGAAGGCGATCCGCCCAGCGCTCGAACAAGTCGGCCTCGAAGCGATAGGGGTCGATCTCGCCGTTCCAGATGCGCTGCACGACCTTTCTCGGGTACACCCGTTGACCGCTCTTGAACTCCGCCAACAAAAACAGCGCATACCAACCGGATTGACCTGCGCGGTCTATGTAGACCCCGCCTGGAAAGGGCGCGTCCAGAGAGCCGAGCAGGATGGTAAATTGTCCATCTGAAAGCTCCGCCAGCAGGCGAGAGCCTGGCGATTGGTAGAGCGCGGTGCATTCGCGTCCGTCGTGAAGACATACGCAGTCCGCCAGCTCGAAGGAACGCTGTTCGAACATCTTCCCGAAGCAGGAGCCGACATGAGCAGTGAATTGGGCGCAAAGTGTATCCGAATCGCTCATGATAGCCTCCTGGGGGCGAGACGATGCTTGTGACGCGGGCCAGGCATCATTGCCCTATTGTCCATGCGCCGGCGACGTCCGGCCCTACCGGCACGTCGTAGCGGCCATAGCCGGGGTGCGTGTCGTCATCGCACAGAAAGGCATCCACATCGTAGTGGCCGGCGGCGAGTCCATCCACGACGAACGCCTCGCCCATCGCCAGACGTTGGCCCTGCTCCAGCCGATTGCGCCCCCAGAAGGTCTGCGATGACGCCCGCTTGACGTGCAGCGTACAGATCGGGCCATCGACGCCGTTGATCACCGTCAACGTGTTCGCGCCGGACTTCACGCCGGTTCCGACATTGCCGCAGGCCGCGGCTGCCCACAATACCACAAGACACGCGGCGATGGCCAGCGCGTTGACGGGCCGGCAGCGCCAGCCGCCGGGCGCATGCTCGTGCAGCAGCCGCAGCAGGCGTTGGGAAATCAGCCAAAACGGGCGGGAAGGCCGGACATAGAAGGGATCGGGATAGTCGGCGAAACCGAGCAAGGTCTCAGTCAGCTCGCGAACGCGGCCCTCTTGCAGATCGGTCACCCAGAGATCGCCGGCCGGCAGAGGCGCGTCGTCCAGGGTCAGCAACGCTTCCTCCTCGTAGATCGTCTGGAGATTTGGTCTGAGGGCGTCGGGGGATGGCATGCTCAACGCGACGGTCAACGGGCGGCCGCATGTCGGGCAGCGATCGAGCACCTGAAGCGGGGTGGGTGGCGCCATGACGCCCACCGTGCCCTGCGGCGACACTTGCCACAGCGGCTGTGTGTCGTCACTCATCTCGACCGGCGCGAATGGCGGCGACTCATGCACAGCCATCTCGGCCCAGAGGCGGCGCAGGCGTTCCGAGATGACGATCTCGTGGTTCTCGGTGACGGCGATCGCAACGTCGGGCTGCCAGGCGTCGCCGCGCAAGCCAGGTTCGGGATCAGCCTGGCCACGCACACGCAGGGCATGTTGTTGGTGCAGATGCACCTGCCCGCAACCTGGGCAATCGGGCGTCGCCTCGAACTCCACGCGATAGATCTGGCTCAGGGGCGGCGCCAGCCCGATGGTTCGATCCGACAACAACTGCACCACGGGATGATCCTGAAGATCGGCGAAGTCATAGTCGTTCCAACGCCTGACGGCGCGCAGCAGCGGGCTGCTATCCCCTTTTCGGCCAAACATGCCGAGAAAGCCCCCGGAGCCTGCCTTGCCCCTCGCCTTTGACTCGGCAAAGTCCAGAAGTTCCTCCAACAGCACGTCGTCGTTTGGGAATATCAGGCGAGCCGAAAGGGTGCTGGATTGGGCCGGATCGACATAGAGGCTCAGCACCGTTATCCAGCCCCGCGGCAGATGTCTGGAGGCTTCCTGCCAGGAAAAGGCGAGATCGACAGAGGTAAAAGAGCGCATGCCGCTTACTCCGAACTCAGGGTGCTTTGCTGCCATTGCCTGAACTGACGCGCCCGCTCGGCGCTGCGCGCCTGGAGCACGGCCTGGATATCGGCCCAGGTCGCGGGCCAGCGCGCCGGATCAAACAGGGCCAGCATGTCGCCGGCGATGGGCGCCAGTTGGCGCGCCAACTGGCTCAGCGCCTCGCTTTGGCTCAAGCCCGGCCGTGCCTGATCGGCAGCGAAGTCGATGGGCGGTTGGGTGAGATAGGTCACCACGCCGTCGAGCTTGACCTGTCGCGCTTGTTGACCGGTCGCGGCCGGCCAGGCCAACGCCTGCCACTCGCCCTCGCGCACGCTGAACCAGCTTGGCCACCATCTCACCTGTCCTGGATGAGTGCGAGACGTGCGGTCTACCTGGCCAGCTTGCCGATTTCGACAAAGTGCTGCCGCACACTGTCGGCCA
>JAJTXO010000528.1 GCA_021463315.1 Caldilineales bacterium
CCGCCGACCGACCCGCTGGAGCAGTTGCAGGTGATTGCAGGCGACGCAGTTGGCTGGACGGCGCAGGCAATAATCTTCCCGGTCGCGATGGCCGTCGTCGCGGTCTCGTTCGGCCTGACTGCCATGCAGCTACCCGGTTCCTTGGCCCGTTGGCTGGCCATCGCCGCAACGACCTTGAGCGCCGTCGCCTGCCTGCTGTGGATTCCGATCAGCGTGGCGCGCCTGCAGTTGTTGGACGCAGCGCCAGCGCTGATTGCGTCATTCGACGCGAGCTCGCCCCCGCGCGTGATGATTGGGAATCAGGGACTCTTCTGGCTCTACACTGCCCTCACCCTCGCCTCCATCAGCTTGCTGGGTGTCGCGTTGGCTTTAGGCGGCGTGTTGCCGAGGATGGGCTGGATCGTGGCAGGACTGGCCGCGCTGTGCCTGGTCGTCGTCGCGCCCCTTGTGCTGCGCGACTGGCCGCCGTTCATGAGCTATCTCCTGACCCTGGCGTTGGCCATTGCGTTGTTGCGCTGGCACGCGCCGGCCTGACGAGCCGGCTTACGCAGGTCAGCTGCTGTTGCAGAACAAGAAGCCGCCGGCCATGCCGGCGGCTTCGAAGTAACAAGCGGTGTCAATCGCTCTTCTGGATCACCAGTTAACGACTACGCTCCCACGATGTCCTCCGCGCCGTCCACGGTGATCACCGAGCCGCTGGTCCACGATTGCGGCAGCAGGGTGCAGGCGGACCCTCTCACGCGCAGTGGTCATGCCACATTTTTCGTTTCGTGGCACAGCATTGTATACTGTGGCACGGAGGCTAGAACAATGCCAGAAACCCTACCCATCGTCGAAGTGCAGGTTGGCCCACAGGGTCGCGTCGTCATTCCCGCGGTTTTGCGCCAGACCTGGCGCATCCAGCCGGGCGAGACGCTCGTGGCGCGCCTGGAAGACGACCGGCTGATCCTGGAAAAACGGGCCCACATCGCCGCGCGCGTCCAGGCCCGCTTTGCCGCACTGGCCGGCCAGCCCAGCCTGGCCGATGAGTTGATCGCCGAACGCCATCGCGAGGCCGCCCAGGAGAACCGTGCATGAACGTGGTGATGGACGCCTCTGCGCTCCTGGCATGGCTACAAGCTGAACCGGGCGCCGAGCTTGTCGCAGCGGAACTGGCATCGGCAGCCATATCCAGCTTGAACTGGTCCGAGGTGCTCCAGAAATCGTTGGCCCACGGCGTGGAGATCAGCGGATTGCGCGAGGACATAGAGGCGCTTGGCCTGATCATCCTGCCCTTCGACGCCGACGACGCCCAGCAGGCAGCTCACTTATGGTCGCCAGGCAGTGGATTGTCCCTGGCCGACCGCGCGTGTCTGGCCCTGGGCCTCCGCCACGGCGTGCCTGTTCTGACGGCCGACCGGATGTGGGCGCAGGTTTCACTCGGCGTCGAAGTGCAGGTTATCCGCGGCTAGTTTTCTGATCCGTGCCTCCGTGGCGGTTCCGTCACGCCCCCACGATGTCCTCCGCGCCGTCCACGGTGATCACGGAGCCGCTGATCCACTGGACGCGCGGGTCGGCCAGGGCGGCGATGGTGACGGCTACATCGGGCTCGGTGGTGATGCGGCCACTGGGGTTGAAGCTGGTGGCGAAGTTCAGCAGCCGCTCGTGGCCGGGGATGCGACGCAGCGCGGGGGTGTCGGTGACGCCGGCCTGGATGCAGTTGACCAACACGCCGGCCGGCCCCAGCTCGTAGGCCAGTTGGCGGGTGTGCGACTCCAGTGCAGCCTTGGCGGCCGACACCGCGCCATAGCGGGCAAAGATGCGGTGCGAGCCGGAGCTGGTCATGGAGAAGATGCGGCTGCCGCGGGCCAACAGCCGGCGGCGCATCAGGTCCTGTGTCCAGTAGACCAGGCTGTGGGCCATGACGTTGAGGGTCATGTCCATCTGCGCCTCGGAGATGGTCTCGTCGGGGCTATCGCCGATCAGCGGCAACAGTGTGCCGAAGGCCAGCGAGTGCATCATCAGGTGGATGGTCTGCGGGCCGCCGTCGGCCGCCAGCTTCTCCTGGATTTTGTCCAGCACCCTGGCCCGCTTTTCGCTGTCGGCCGCGTTGGTGTTGAAGAAAACCGCCTGCTGGCCGGTGGCCTCGATCTCGCTGATGGTCTGCTTGGCCAGCGGCAGGGTGGCCTTCAGGTCCAGGTGTACGCCGAAGATGTTCATGCCCCGCCGCGCCAGCTCCAGCGACGCGGCCCGGCCAAAGCCGCTGGACGCGCCCAGGATCAAGGCCCAGCGGCCGCTCAGATCAGATTCGTTGGTCATTCCAAGCTCCTTGCTTTCGGGAAATTCACAAGACAGAACACCCGCCGCGGCGCATGGTTGCGCCGCGGCGGGTGTTTCGAGTAAACGCGGTCAGTGCGACCCCGGCGACTGGATCGTTCACGGCGCCAGCAGCGCTATCCCTCGAGAGTTACATTCCGATCGAGCGCCAGAACCTCAACAGTAGCGGCCACTTCCTCCAACACCGAAGCCGTCAAAGCAACATCCAGTAGATCGGGCATTAGCTCGCTGGGCACGGCCCGTATGCGCTGAGCCACCAGCGATGGCACGGCGCCAAAACGCCGGTTCAACAAGCGCAGCACCATTTCAGCTTGGCCCTGCTGAATGCCCGCTTGCTTGCCCTCTTGCAAGCCTTGTTGCAAGCCTTGTTGCAGGCCCTTTTCAAGACCTTGCTCCATACCGATTCGTTCCACACTCGTGATGTAACGCATTCGTTTCTCCTCTTCAACCGCCTGCAACTGCTGCCAGAAGTCAAGCGCCTGTGGTTCCGGCAATCGGAGCACCCAATCTATGATGCCAAACAGATCGATGACCTGTTGGCGATCATAGCCAAGTCGATACAGCCGGCGCGTCAGCCACAGCTTCCAACCTTGCCGGGCGACGGGATCGTGCTTGGTTTCCTGCGCCTTAAGATGCGCCATGACAACGGTGGCAAAGGCATTGTGGCTGCTGTCCAACTCCGTCCAGCGGGCGCTATAGTCCAGCAGCTTGATCGTGGGGAACACCAACCCGGTGCGACAGCCCCACAGTTCATAGCCGAACTCATGTGGCCGCCAGCCAGAGTTCTCATCGGCCAACACCGCCAGACTGGCGACTGGCCGCCGATAGCGATCGTATAGCCGGTAGTTGTACACATACATGCGCTCAGGGAAGCTAGCCTGCTGCTGACCTTGCACTTCAACATGCACCAGCACCCAGGCCTCTTCGCCGCCCTTGCGCCAGACCTTCGCCAGGACATCGGCAACGCGTCGGCCTAACTCAGCTTCTCGAACGATTTGCTGCAGTTCCTTGTCCAAAAACTGATGGCTCTGCCGCCAATCGATATCGGCGTAGGCATCGGGAAAGAAGAAAGCCAGAAACTCAGGAAAATATCGCTGGAGAGCATCCTTCCAGGGGCTATCCAGGTTGTCTGCCGAATCGTTCATGGTTGCGCCTCTCCTGCCGCTGTCTGATGCGACGATTGTACCACACCCCTTGTGATTGCTCAAACCGGCGTTTTGGTATCATCTCAATAGATTGGGGAAGACTTCCGAAGTCTTATGGACTGTGAGCTCGTTTTGAACAAACCTGCGCAGACTTCGGAAGTCTCGCCCCCGGT
>JAJTXO010000529.1 GCA_021463315.1 Caldilineales bacterium
AGGCAATCGGCCAGGAGGCCCGGCAGCCCCTTGAACGTCTCGTTGCGGCTGTTGCCGAAAACAAAAACCTCATCGCCGCCCCGCGCGTTCGCCAAGGGCATCATCACCGGGGCCACGTCCAGCCCGCTGCGCGTGAACGTGCGGTCGAACTGGAACGAGGCCCGCTGCAGGCGCTCGTCCCACACCACCAGGCCAACGACCTGGCCCCACAACAACACCTTCGCATGCGTTACCATGTGCTCTTGGGTTTGGGCGGCAGCACGTCCGGCTTTTTGCGCCCCGCGCGTTTGCGTTGCTTCTTCAGGTATTTTTCCTGTGCCTCCACCAGCATGTAGGGCGTGGGCTGCGGCTCCTGGTGAAAGGCATCGAGCAGCTCCAGCCGGTCCATGGCGCGCAGCACCTGCACCACGGTGAGCAAGGTGGCGGCGCGGCCGGCCTCCAGCTTCACCACGGTGGTGCGGTCCAAGCCGGCGCGCATGGCCACCTCGGCCTGGCTCTGGTTGCGCTCCAGCCGCATGCGCCGCAGCTCGGCCCCGGGGTCGGTGAGGTGCTCCATCACCTCGAAGGAGCACAGCACATCGAACGAGGCCGGTGGGTAGTGCGCGGGGTCCAGCGGCCCCTCGATGATGCGGATGCCGCGCGAACGGCACGCGGCGAGGGCCCGTGCGCCGAACTCCGTGCCATGCACCTCCCAGCCCTGCATGCGCGCACGTTCCAGGAACAGGCCGGCCCCGCAGCCCACATCGAGCATGCGGCCCGTGCGGCGGTACCGGGCGAAGTCGGCCAGCAGCTCGTCGTAACGCCCCGCTTCATAATATGCCTGTAGGGGCTCGAACTGGTACCACAGCATGCGCCAGGGCAGGCCGATGACGCGGGCCTGATCGAAGGCGCTGGCAGCCTCGGCGTAGCGGCCCTGGGCCGTCAGGCTGGTGCCTAGATTGAACCAGGCGAAGGGGTCGGCGGGATTGGCCGCGGCTTCGGCCTGGGCGCGCTCCAGCGAGCGCTGCCACATCAGCGCGTCGTCGGCCTCGTCGCCCAGGATCTGCTGCGCCGCGGCCGCGCGCGCGCCGTCGTAGATCAGGACGTGCGTGCCGTTGAAGATGCGCCACAGCCGGGTCAGCTCGTCGTAGCCCATGCGGATGCCGGGGTAGGGCGCCTTGGGGTCCAGGCCGTCGCTGATGTAGGAGTCGTAGACGATCCACTCGCGCGCAACGTCGTCGTAGCCGACCACCAGGCGGTAGTGGCCCATGCCGCCGTCGTGGTCCAGCCAGGTCTCGATCAGCACCGGGATGCCGGCATCGACGTACTGGCGCAGCCGTTCGGGCGCGCCGTTGACCCGCACCAGCGCGCTCAGTCCCTGGGAGCGGGCGTAATCGGCCAGCTCGTGGGGGCTGACGTTCTTGTCGTCCCAGTTGGGCTTGAGCACGGCCGCGGTCTGCTTCTGCGTCAGCGGCAGGTTGTAATAGCTGAGGTTCATGGCCAGCGTGGCCGGGCCGCAGTTGTTCCAGGTCTGCCAGTAGTGGGCCAGGCCGCTGAGCTGCACGAAGCCGCTGCCGGCGGCGCCGGGCGGCGCTGTGGCCGGGGGCGGAACAGGCGTGGCCGTGGGCAGAGGCGTGGGGCTGGGCGTGGCCGTCTGCGTCGCAGTGGCCGTGGGCCGGTCGGGCAGGCTCTCGACGGCCGCGAAAGGCACGGTTGGCGCGCGCAACGCCTCTTCCCGCAACGGGGTGGGGATGATGGTGGGATCGGGAGTGGCGCCAGGTGTGCTGGCCAGCAGGGCAAGCGCCTGGCCAGCGGCCGGCGCGGCCAATGGCGTAGGCACGAAAGGCGGCGGCGTCTCGGCCGGCCCGTTGCGTTGCTGGGCCAGCGCCACGCGCACGCGCAGCAACAGCCCGTCAGGGCCGCCGTAGCGCAGGCTGCCGAAGGCGAAAGCAAGCACGAGGAGCAGAAGGGTCGCGGTCAGGGCGAGGAGGAGCAGCGTCAGTCTGGAACGTCGTACAGTATTGGCCATCATGGGGCCATTCTACCCGGGATGGAGGATGGTGTCAAAGCATTGCTGACCAGGCAGTGCTAGGCTCGATCCCGGGCCGCCTGGTGCAGTGCTGTCAATAGCGTGGATACGTTCATGGCGGTGATGCAACGCGGCGCAGTCGCTTGATCTCGTCTTCCATGTCCATCACAGCCGTGACAGCCAGCTCCCAATCGAAGTAGTCCTGCTCGACCTCGAATGAAGGCTGCTCAGCCAGAACCCGTTCGCGGAAAGTCACAAAATCGATCTGCCCGATTATACCCGTGGACGCCCCATCTGCCAAGCAGATTGATGGGCGCTCATGCGCCACGGCCACGGTTTCTCCTTCGCCCTCATCTGGAGTACAATGCGCAGCCATGCACGCCCGACATCTCCTACTGGCGCTGATCGTGCTGGTTTACCTCCTGCTGGCGACGCTGTATGCCGTCAACGTGCCGGCCTGGCAGGCGCCCGATGAGCCAGCGCACTTCAACTATGTCCATGAGCTGCTCTCCACGGGGCAGATCCCGGTGCTGCGCATGGGGGACTACGACGAAGCCTACATCCGGCTGCTGACCAGCCAGCGCTTCCCGCCGGAGCTCTCCATCGCGTCGCTGCGCTACGAGGCACACCAGCCGCCGCTCTACTACCTGCTGGGCGCGGCGGTCTTCAACCTGTCCGGCGGTGGGCTGTTGCCGCTGCGCCTGCTGTCAGTCGCTCTGGGCGCCCTGTTCATCGTCCTCATCTACGCCATCGTGCGCCTGATCTTCCCCAGCAGGGCTGAGCTGGCGCTGGGCGCGGCCGCGTTCACCGCCTTCCTGCCCATGCACGTGGCCCAGGCCGCGTCGGTCAACAACGATGCGCTGGCCGAGGTGGTGCTGGCCGCGGTGCTGCTTCTGGCGATCCGCTACGTCCGGCTGGCCCTGCTCGGCCCGCGCCCCCCTTCCCGCTGGGATGCGCTGGCGCTGGGGCTGCTGCTGGGGCTGGCCCTGGTCGTCAAGGTCAGCGCCTACGTCGCCCTCCCCGTCGCCCTGGCCGCGCCCCTCATGGCCTGGTACGAGTCTCGCCGCACCCCAATTAACAATTCACCCATTCGCCATTCCCCAATTCATCATTCATCGTTCATCATTCATCATTCCGCCCTCATCCTCCTTCCCGCCCTCCTCATCGCCCTCCCCTGGTACATCCGCAACGCCCAGATCTACGGCCAACTGGACATCCTGGCCCGTTCCTGGCACGATCAGGTGGTGGTGGGCCAACTCACCACGGGCGACTTCGTGGCGCAGGTTGGCCTGGCTGTGTGTCTCGCTCGCCGAGAGTGGCAACGCGATCTTGTGGGCGCCGGCCGCAATGGCATTCTCCGCACCCTTGAAGTTGGGCACCAGCGCGACGACCGTGAGCCCGGGTATGGTGCGTGCGTAGCGCACCACTTCGGCCGCGTCCGCCATCTGCGGCAGGAGTTTCGCCGGCACGAAGGAGCAGACTTCGATCTCGCGCACACCGGCGGCAGCTTCCGCGGCGATCCAGGCCTTCTTTGCAGCCGTCGGCATGATGGACTTGATGCTCTGCAGGCCGTCACGCGGCCCCACTTCGCTCACCAGGACGTCGTGGTCATTGGATTCCGG
>JAJTXO010000053.1 GCA_021463315.1 Caldilineales bacterium
GCATGAAGTGGATCGCCCCATGAACACCATCAAGTCCAAACAGCGCGTCGCCGACCATGGCGAGGTCTTCACCCCGGCCTGGCTGGTCGAGGCGATGCTCGACCTGGTGAAGGCCGAGACGGAACGCATCGACGCGCGCTTTCTGGAGCCGGCCTGCGGCAGCGGCAACTTCCTGGTGCAGATCCTGCGGCGCAAGCTGGCCGCGGTGGAGCGCAAGTACGGCCAGTCTGACTTCGAGCGACGATGCTATGCCTTGCTGGGGCTGATGTGCATCTATGGCATCGAGCTGCTGGCCGACAACATCGCCGAGTGCCGCGCCAACCTGCTGGAGCTTTTCGCCGGGCATCTGGGGCTGGAGGGGACGGACGAGCTCTATCGCGCGGCCGCCTACGTGCTGGCGCAGAACCTGGTGCATGGCGACGCGCTGACCATGCGCACCGCGGCCGGCCAGCCGATCACCTTTGCCGAGTGGGGCTATCTGGGCAAGGGCAAGTTCCAGCGCCGCGACTTTCGCCTGGACGTGCTCACCCAGAGCGCGGCGTGGTCTGAGGAGGGCACGCTCTTCGCCCATCTCGGCAAGCACGAGATCTTCACGCCAGACAGGAGCTACCCACCGATGACGGCCGGCGAGCTGGCTGCCGCGCTCAGTGAGGCTTAATAGGAGATCCGATGAGCACCCAAGCCTGTGTACCCGCTTCTATCCCTGTCCTGCGCTGGGCGGCGCGACGTGCGCGCCTGAGCGACGACGACTTGGCAGCACATTTCCGCAAATGGCCCTTGTGGCTCAGCGGCGAGGCGCAACCGACGCTCAAGCAACTGGAGAAGTTCGCCCACCTCACGCACACGGCCATCGGTTATTTCTTTCTGCCCAAACCGCCCACGCTAGAACTGCCAGTGCCCGATTTTCGCACCTTGCGCGATGAAGCGCTGACCGAGCCCAGCAGCGACTTGCTGGACACGATCTACCTGTGCCAGCAGCGGCAGGATTGGTACCGCAGCCACGCCCGCTTGCACGGTCTGCCGGCCCTGGCCTTTGTGGATAGCGCGCACGTGCAGGAAGCCCCCGTGGCAGTAGCGCAGCGGATGCGGCAAACGTTGGGCCTGTCCAGCGAGGCGCGGCGTCAGTTGCCCACGTGGACAGATGCCCTGCGCCAATTGATCGCCAAGGCCGAGGACGCCGGGGTGATGGTGATGGCTAGTTCCGTGGTCGGCAGCAACAGCCACCGCAAGCTGAACGTGAGCGAGTTTCGCGGCTTTGCCCTGGCGGATGACCTTGCGCCGCTGGTCTTTTTGAACGGCGCCGACAGCAAATCCGCGCAGATGTTCACGCTGGCGCACGAACTCGCGCATCTGTGGTTGGGCGCAACGGGCGTGTCCGACACGCAGGCGGGCCAGGTGCCTGAGCAGCCAGCAGAGCGTTGGTGTAACCAGGTTGCGGCAGAACTGCTGATGCCCTTGGAGGAACTGCAGATGTCCTACCAGCCTGATGCTCCCATTCCAGACGAAATCCAGCGGCTGGCCCGCGAGTTCAAGGTCAGTACGCTGGTTGCTTTGCGTCGCCTGTTCGATGCGGGCTATATCAGCGGGGACGTGCTGTGGCAGTACTACCGCGAGGAGCAGGAACGGCTGCGCACCTTGATGGAACGCAGCAGTAGCGGCGGCGACTTCTACCGGAGCCTTGGCGCACGCACCAGTAAGCGTTTTGCCCGCGCTATCGTCTCCAGCACGCTGGAGGGCCTGACCTCATTTCCAGATGCCTTTCGCATGTTGGGCGTGCGCAAGACAGCGACGTTCTACGAAGTAGCCCGCGAGCTCGGAGTAACACCATGAGCTATCTGCTCGATGCCAACGTCTTCATAGCCGCGAAGAACCTGCACTACGGGCTGGACTTCTGCCCCGCCTTCTGGGACTGGCTGGTTCACAATGGCAATATGGGCACGGTGTTCAGCGTCGACAAGGTGGCCGATGAGGTCGAGGCTGGTCGGGATGAGTTGTCGGACTGGGCCAAAAACCACGGCCATGCGCTGTTTCGACGCACGCCGCCGGCGTTAGCGGCGCAGTTCGCGCAGGTCAGCACGTGGGCCACCAGCCAGCAATACACACCAGCCGCCGTCAATACCTTTCTGCAGGTCGCAGATTACTACCTGCTCGCTCATGCGTTGGCCGGCAACCACGTCGTGGTGACACATGAGGTGCCATCTGACTCGCGCGCACACATCAAGATACCGAACGCCTGCATTGGCTTGGGCGTGCGCTTCATGACGCCTTACCAGATGCTGCGGATCGAACAGGCACGGTTCGTGCTGGGGGCGCCTGCATGAGGAAACCGTCGAGCTTCTCCCTGCGCGGGCACAACCCCGATGTGTTGACCTGCATCGCCAACCTCTCCAACGACGAGGTCTTCACCCCGCCGGAGCTGGCCAACCGGATGCTGGATGCGCTGGCCGCGGCGTGGGCGGCGGATCACGGCGGCGCGAATCTCTGGGCGGACAGGACGGCGCGCTTCCTGGACCCCTGCACCAAGTCAGGCGTCTTTTTGAGGGAGATCACCAGCCGCCTGACCGAAGGGCTGGCCGACGAAATCCCTGATCTGCCAGCGCGGGTCAACCACATCCTGACGCAACAGGTGTACGGCATCGGCATCACCCAGCTCACCAGCCTGCTGGCGCGGCGCAGCGTCTACTGCTCGAAGCACGCCCAGGGCCAGCACTCCATCGCCAAAGGCTTCGCCGGCGACGATGGCAACATCTGGTTCCAGCGGTTGGAGCATACGTGGGAAGGTGAAAAGTGCAGGTTTTGTGGCGCCAATCGGCGCGACTATGACCGTGGTGAAGGGCTTGAAACCCATGCCTATGCGTTCATTCACGCCAACGACACAAAGACGCGACTGGACGAGATATTTGGAGGCGATATGCAGTTCGACGTGATCATTGGAAATCCGCCGTATCAGCTCGGTCAGAGTGGCGGAGAGGCCGTGGGTGGCTTTGCGATGCCCATCTATCAGGAGTTCGTCAAGGCTGCCAAGAGTCTCGATCCACGCTTCCTGGTGATGGTAACACCGTCGCGGTGGTTCGCCGGTGGCCGGGGCTTGGATGAGTATCGTAGCGAGATGCTTGCAGACAAACGGTTGAGAGTGCTTGTCGATTTTCCCGATGCGTCAGAAGCATTTCCTGGCACCCAGATCAAAGGGGGAGTGTCCTACTTTCTTTGGGACAATTCGTGGAGCGACGCTTGCGAAATCACTACGATTCACGGTGGCAAGCCAACTTCATTGCCGATGAAACGGTACTTGGGCGCATACGACGTCGTGGTGCGCCGGAATGAGGCTGTACCCATTTTAGAGAAGGTGTCCAACGTCAACTCTAAGGATGGGTTTGGAAACTTGGCTTCCAAGGTCTCGCCGATCCAACCTTTCAGCATTCGCACCAACTTTCGAGGTGCGGAGACTCCAGAGGGAATGACGAATCCTGTTCGCCTCATTAGGAATGGCGGGGAAGGTTACATTGAACGATCCGAAGTTCCAAGAAACGACGCTTGGATAGATGATTGGAAAGTATTGCTAGGTCGCGCCTACGGCGCAGGGGATGCTTTCCCGCACCAGATATACAACTATCCCATCATCGCTGGACCTGGCACAGCTTGCACGGAGACCTATCTTGTAATCAGTCGCTTCAAAAGGGAGCCTGAAGCAAAACGCTTCACTGCATATCTGCAGACTCGGTTCGTTCGGTTTCTTGTGTCACTGCGGAAGAACACTCAAGATATTTACAACGAACGCTTCTTGTTCGTACCCGATCTGCCAATGGATCGCGACTGGACCGATCAGATGCTTTACAATAAGTACGGCATCACCGAGGACGAGATAGCGTTCATCGAAAGCATGATTCGACCAATGGGCGGTGACGATGAATGAGTCCACCATCGACGAAATCCTCGCGCCCAAGCCGGAGGCCCGCCCATGACACCGCTGGAACAGCTCTACACGGACGATCCTCGCTGGTACGCCATGATCGGCGATATCCACGCCCTGCTGGAGCGCGTCAAGATCAGCGAGGAACAGTCGGACGATGTGCTGCACCGGCGCAGGCTGAGCCGCATCCTCTCGATCCACGCCTCTACCGCCATCGAAGGCAACCGGCTCTCCCTGAGCCAGGTCGCCGATGTCATCAACGGCAAGCCCGTCTGGGGACCGCCCAAGGACATCAAGGAGGTGCAGAACGCGTGGCGCGCCTACAACGAAATGACCGGCTACGATCCCTGGTCGGTGGACGACCTGCTGAAGGCCCACGCACACCTGACCGACGCACTCGTTGAGGAGTCGGGCCAGTTCCGCACGGTCGGCGTGGCCGTCGTGCGCGGCGATGGCGTGGTGATGCACCGCGGCGCCCCGGCGGAAGAGGTTCCCGCCCTGGTCGAGCAGCTTCTGACCTGGGGAAAGACCACCGAAGCGCACCCGCTCATCACGAGCTCCGCCGTCCACTACATGCTGGAACACATCCATCCCTTCCGCGACGGCAACGGCCGAATCGGGCGGCTGTGGCAGACCCTGGTGCTTTCTCGATGGAACCCGCTGTTCGCCTGGATGCCGATCGAAACCCTGGTCCACCACAACCAGGCGCGGTACTACCAGGCGCTTCAGGAGTCGCATGCCGGCGCGGTGGTGGATTGTCGTCCCTTCATCAGCTTCATGCTTGATGCCATCGGCAATTCGCTTTACAGATACATCGACATCGCGACCGAAACCAGAGCAGACGCCGGTGTAAGTGACACTGTAAATGACACTGTAAATGACACTGCAAATGAATTGTCAAGGCGGATATTGGCTATGCTGCGGGACAATCCGAGAGCGACCGCAAACGCAATGGCCAGCGCACTGCAAGTTTCCGACAGCACCATCAAGCGCCATCTCAAAACGCTCCGCGAACAGGGCCGGCTGCAACGTGTCGGCTCCGACAAGGCCGGCCATTGGGTCGTCATTGGGAGGCCGCAATGAGCAAACCCGCCATCGAGGAAATCCTCGCGCCCAAGCCCGCCGCCCGGCCGCGCATCTACGCCTATGCGATAGACGACGCCGCGCACCAGGGCCTGCTCAAGGTGGGCCAGGTTTTTCGTCCAGTAGAGGTGAGCTATGACGCAGACTGACGAAGTCCAAAATAGCGTCCTTGGCAAAGCGCAGGGCTATCTGGGCTTGTTGACCGAGATCAAGAAACGCATTCACTCGGCCCAGTACGAAGCCCTCAAGGCGGTCAACCGGGAGCTGGTCGGCCTCTACTGGGACATTGGTCGCATGATTGTGGAACGCCAGAATAGCGAGGGCTGGGGGAAATCCGTGGTGGAGAAGCTTTCAGCCGATCTGCGGCGCGAATTTCCCGGCGTGGGTGGTTTTTCGGTCCAGAATCTCTGGTATATGCGCCAGTTCTATTCGGAATACCACGACAACGAAAGACTCCAACCACTGGTTGGAGAAATTGCCTGGGCGCACAACCTTGCTATCATGAGCAAATGCAAGGATCCGCTGGAGCGCGAATTCTATATCCGCATGGCCCACAAGTTCGGCTGGTCTAGGAACGTGCTCCTCCATCAGATAGAGAATCAGAGCTACGAGAAATCCTTGGTAGGCCAGACCAATTTCGACCGGACGCTGACGCCGGGCCTTCTCTCCCAAGCCAAACTGGCGGTGAAAGACGAATACACCTTCGGTTTTCTGGAGCTGGGCGAAGCGCATAGCGAGCGAGAACTGGAGCGGGCGCTCATCGCCAAGATCGAGGATTTCCTGCGGGCGATGGGGGGTATGTTTGCCTTCATGGGCAGCCAGTACCGGCTGGAGGTGGACGGCAAAGAGTTCTTCATCGATCTCTTGCTGTTTCACCGCACTCTGCGCTGTCTTGTCGCAATTGAACTGAAAATCGGTGAATTCCTGCCGGAGTTCGTCGGTAAGATGCAGTTTTACCTGACGGTCCTGGATCAACAGGTTCGTCAAGAGGACGAGAATCCTTCCATCGGCATCATTCTGTGCAAAGAGAAGAGCCGCACGATTGTGGAATACGCCCTGCGCGATGCCCGCAAGCCGATCGGAGTGGCTACGTATGAAATCACCAGGACCCTGCCCAAGGCGCTGAAAGGTCAACTGCCCTCGCCAAAGGCCATCGCTCAGTTGCTGGAGGGCATATGACAGCGATTGACAACGGAGCCGGGGTGAAGCGCATGGAGGGGTTGTTTCTATGAGACCCACCATCGAGGAAATCCTCGCGCCCAGGCCGCAGGCCCGGCCGCGCATCTACGCCTACGCCATCGACGACGCGGCCCACGCCGGGCTGCTCAAGGTGGGCCAGACCACGCGCGAGGTGCAGCAGCGCGTCGCCGAACAGCTCAAGACCGCCGCGATCCAGAACTACCGCATCGAGCTGGACGAGGCCGCCGAGCGCGCCGATGGCTCGGTCTTCAGCGACCACGAGGTGCGCGCCGCGCTGCTCCGCAAAGGCTTCGAGAACACGGCGCTGGAGTGGATGCGCTGCTCGGTTGCCGACGTGAAGACCGTGCTCAACGAGCTGCGCACCGGCCAACGCCTCAGCGGCGCACGCTCCGAGACTTTCGCCCTGCGCCGCGAGCAGGCCGAGGCCGTCGACAAGACCCACGCCTACTTCCACTCCATCTGGCAGGAGGACATGCACGCGACGCCGCGCTTTCTCTGGAACGCCAAGATGCGCTTCGGCAAGACCTTCGCCGCCTACCAACTCGCCAGGAAGCTGGGCGCCAAGCGCGTGCTGGTAGTCACCTTCAAGCCCGCGGTCGAGGACGCCTGGCAGAGCGACCTGGAGTCCCACGTGGACTTCGACGGCTGGCAGTATCTCTCCCGCAGCTCCGGCAGCGATCCAACGCAGATCAGCCGCAGCAGGCCGGTGGTCTACTTCGGCTCCTTTCAGGATCTGCCGGGCCGCGACGGGGCGGGGAACATCAAGCCCAAGAACGAGTGGATCCACACCATCAACTGGGATCTGGTGATCTTCGACGAATACCATTTCGGCGCGTGGCGCGAGACGGCCCGGGAGCTGTTCGAGGGCGAGGAAGAAGCCGTTGCCAAGAGGGAGGCGAAGCTCGAATACGCCGCCGGGCTGGCTGAAATGAACGAAGACCTCAGCGAGCTGGCGGCGGAGTTCCTGCCCATCACCACCCGCGCCTACCTCTACCTATCCGGCACCCCCTTTCGCGCCCTGGCTACCGGCGAGTTCATCGAGGAACAGATCTTCAACTGGACCTATACCGACGAGCAGCGCGCCAAAGAGCAGTTCGCCGCGCAGCAGCCGGGCCAGTGGAACCCCTACGCCAGCCTGCCCCAACTGCGCCTGCTGACCTACCAGATGCCCGACGAGCTGCTGGCCATCGCCAGCGGGGGTGAGTTCGACGAGTTCGACCTCAACGCCTTCTTCGAGGCCGCGGGTACAGACGACAAGGCGCAGTTCAAGCACAAGGACGACGTGCAGAAGTGGCTGGAGATCATCCGCGACGGCTACCTGCCCAGGGCGGTGGAGGCCCTCAAGACCGGCACGCGGCCCCCCTTCCCCTATTCGGACGTGCGCCTGCTGCCCTACCTGCAGCACTCCTTCTGGTTCCTGCCCAGCGTCGCCGCCTGCCACGCCATGGCCAATCTGCTGGCCGAAAAGCACAACACCTTCTGGCATGGCTACGCGGTGATTGTGGCGGCCGGAGCCGCGGCGGGCATCGGGCTGGCCGCGCTGCCGCCGGTGCGCCAGGCCATCGGCAGCGGCTTCGAGACCAAGACCATCACGCTCTCCTGCGGCAAGCTCACCACCGGCGTCACCGTGCCGCAGTGGTCGGCGATCCTGATGCTGCGCAACCTGAAGTCGCCGGAGAGCTACTTTCAGGCCGCGTTCCGCGTGCAGTCGCCCTGGTCCATCAAGAACCCCAACGGCGACGACCCCAACCAGGAGGAGATCCTCAAGCCAGTCTGCTTTGTCTTCGACTTTGCGCCCACGCGCGCCCTGCGACAGCTCTCGGACTACGGCATCGGCCTGTCGCCCTACGAGCCGAACCCGGAGAACGCGGTCCAGGAGCTGGTGGCGTTCCTGCCGGTGCTGGCCTACGACGGCGCCAACATGGTGCAGATCGACGCTGGCGGCATCCTGGACATCGCCATGGCCGGAACCTCGGCCACGCTGCTGGCGCGCAAATGGGAGAGCGCGCTGCTGGTGAACGTGGACAACGACACCCTGCGCCGCGTGCTGGACAGCCCCGCGGCCATGGCCGCGGTGGAGCGCATCGAGGGCTGGCGCGCCCTGGGGGACAACGTTATCGAGACCATTATCAACCAGAGCGAGAAGATCAAGGCGCTCAAGCGGAAGGCCAAGGACGAGGAGCTGACCAGGCAGGAGCAAAAGGAGCTTTCCGACGAGGAAAAGGAGTACAAGTCGAAGCGCAAGCTGGTGCAGGAGAAGCTGATCAAGTTTGCCACGCGCATCCCCGCCTTCATGTACCTGACCGACTTCCGCGAGAACACGCTGCAAGATGTGATCACCCGGCTGGAGCCGGAGCTGTTCCTGACCGTCACCGGCCTGACGGTGCAGGATTTTCACCTGCTGGTGCAGCTCAGGGTCTTCAACACCGAGCAGATGAACCAGGCCGTCTTCGCCTTCCGGCGCTACGAAGACGCCTCGCTCCGCTACACCGGCCTCGACAGCCATCCAGGGCTGACGCACTACGGGCTGTATGATACGGTGGTGGCGAGAGAATGAGGCACAGCCGCACGAGGTATGATGCACGACGCTTCCCATTTGATCCTCTATGTCGCTGACCAGGCGCGCAGCACCCGCTTCTACGAAGCGGTGCTTTTGCTGGCGCCAAGGCTGAACGTGCCAGGAATGACTGAGTTCGTGCTGCCTGGCGGCGCCATCCTGGGCCTGATGCCAGAGGCTGCCATTGAGCGCCTGCTCGGGCCGGCGCTGCCCAAGCCCTCTGCCGCCCGCGGCGCGCCGCGGGCAGAGCTCTACCTCGTTGTCGCACACCCCGCGGACTTTCACGCCCGGGCGCTGGCGGCCGGCGCGGTCGAGCTCAGTCCGCTGAGCGTGCGGTCCTGGGGCGATGCGGCCGCCTACTCGCTGGATCCCGATGGCCATGTGCTTGCGTTCGCCAGTGCAGGGGAGGGCGGTGCGGTCTGACTGACCCGCGCGGGGACTCGACGGGGCGCGGATTCCTATCCTTGCCCGCCGGGCATATCTGGCGCTGGCGCCGGACGGTGTGGCTGGCGGTGTTGCTCTGCTTTCTGGCCATCGCGCTTGTCTTGCCGCGCGTGGTATAGGCCAGCCGGCGTCGGGCGCTTGACAGCGGGCGCGATTGACACTAGAATGGCCGCCTACGGCGATCCGACCCTGAGCCACCTGACGATATCGTGGCTCTGTTTACGGCAGCACGGAGGTAAAACCATGGCCATTCCTGACTCGATCCGAACGCTCATTGCCACCGGCCCGCTGGCCCATCTGACTACCCTCAACCCCGACGGCAGCCCACAGGTCACGGTGGTTTGGGTCGGACTACAAGACGATGAGTTCGTCTGTGCCCATATGGGCGCCTACCAGAAAGTCCACAACATGCGCCGCGATCCCCGCGTCGCGCTCTCGCTGCTCGGCCGCGGCCAAACCGCGCTGGGGCTGCACGAGTATCTGGTCGTCTATGGGGAGGCCTATCTCACCGAGGGCGGCGCGGCGGATCTGCTTCAGCGGCTGGCGCATGTGTACCTGGGTCCGACGGTGGAGTTTCCACCGGCCGCGGTGCGACAGCAGCCGGGGTTCATTACCCATATCGCGCCGCGCCGTTTTGCCGGGGTGGGGCCCTGGACGACAGCGTCCTGATGGTCCCAACAGCCGCGCTGCTGGCCGATCACTCCGCTGCGGCGCGCACGCTGGCGCAGTGGCGTCGGGGCGGCCTTGATCAGCACCACGACCAGCTTGGCCCGCGACCAGGGCTACGCTGTCGTCTACACAGCCACCGCGACCGCGCGCGGCCTCCTGGAGCAGCAGAGCTGGGAGCTGGTGCAGACGGTCTAGCACGGCGCCGAGCGGCTGGCGATCTATCGCCGGGTTCTCAAGACGTGAGGGCGCAGAGAGCGCTGACCGGCCAGCACGTCGGCGTCACTGATCGAGGAGAAACACAATGCGAGAGCTCATGATCGACTTCATCACCTCCCTGGACGGCTATGCATCGGGGGAGGGTTGGCCCGGCTGGTGGGGTCTTGAAGGGCCGGAATACCTCGCCTGGCTCGGCGAGCAACCACCGGTGACCTACCTGATGGGCGCGAACACGTACCGGGTGATGTCCGGCTTCGCCGGCGGAGAGATCCCGGGAGTTGAACCCGGGTCCGAAGAGGAGGCCAGCGTCGACGAACTCACGCGAGCGCCGAAGGTGGTGTTCTCGGCCTCGATCGGGGAGCCCCTCACGTGGGCCAACACGACTCTCGTGCGCGGCGACGCCGTGCAGGCGGTCCGGGCGATGAAGGCGGAGGGTTCCGGCATCCTCAGCACGCTCGGCAGCATCAGCCTGGCCCGCTCGCTGCTGCGCGCCGGGATCGTCGATCGCTTCCGGGTCGTGATGTTCCCCGTGATCACCGGCGCCACCGGCGCGGAACGCATCTACGACGGCTATCCCGACGTCGCGCTCGACATGATCGACCACCGCACCTTCGACGGCCGCATCCAGCTCGTCGAATACCGGCCGCGCGTGCTCGATGCCCCACCCCTCGCGCCGACTGCCTGAGGCCAAGCGCCTGCGCGGGCCTCCGGAGATCGGGCGCTCCGCGGCGGGCGTTTGGGGGCGGTCGGGTTGGTCGACGGCCGCTTGGCTAGCCAGGCCGCCCAACAACTCGCTGGAGCCGACCTGCCAGCCCGAAGCTGGGTTTTCATGCGATACCAGGTCTGGGCTGGCCAGGCGGCTCAGCTCGATGCTGTCAGGCAGTGCAAGAGTGTCATCTCAATAAACCGGGGTCGAGACTTCCGAAGTCTGCGCAGGTTTGTTCAAGACGAGCTCACAGTCCATAAGACTTCGGAAGTCTTCCCCAATCTATCGAGATGATACCGGCGCGACGATAGAAGCAGGCAACATCGTTCAAGAACTCAACACCGCCGTGCAATGGCTGTCCTACCTGGGGCGCCACAGCGGTGTGGCAACAGCTCAGGAAGTCAACTTCTCGCGCATCGACGACGCGCCAGATGCAGCTTGACCGGTCGCTGCACCCGCGTTCAAACGTTGGCTGGCTGGTGAGGCACGGCTTGGGCTGACTGTAGACGCACTGGCCAAAGAGGAAACCGCTCTATGCAACAAGCTCCCCGACTGAGCAACCGCGAAAGAGAAGTCCTACAGCTTCTGTTGGAAGGCAAGAGCAACAAGCTGATCGCGCAGGACATGAAGGTCACTGAGCGCACGATTGAGTTTCATTTGACCAATATCTACTCGAAATTCCAGGTGAACTCGAGAGTGGAGTTGGTTTTAAGGTTAAAAGACGATACGAGTTGGCTCGAATCTGAAAATCTGCGGGATTCCACAGTTGCGGACAAGGAAATTCTCACCGATAATGATGGCGAACTCAGTTCACCGAACTGGCTTACATCTTTGCGAGCAGCCGCCCTCAATGTCGGCAAGGAGTTGAAAATGACAGTCTCTGCAAGTCCGAATACTGAAAACGAAATTAACCCGAACACATTCTTCGGATCAATCCGCACCTGCTTGACCAACTACGCGGAGTTCGAGGGCCGGGCAGCGCGTCCAGAGTTCTGGTGGTTTGCACTGTTCGTTGTCCTCTGCACTTCGGCATTCACGCTTTTGAGTGAGACCCTGGGAAGCCTGTTCCTGCTGGCCGTCTTGTTGCCCTTGTTGGCGGTCGGTGCACGCCGGCTCCGCGACACAGGCCACAGCGTCTGGTGGCAACTGTTCTTGCTGGTTCCGATTGGCGGCCTTGTTATCGTCGGTTCTCTGTGGGTGTTGCCATCGCTGGACACCCCGTCTGAGGAGAATGCACTTCCAACGTAGGAGCCAGCTTCGGAACTCTTTTGCGCCCGAACAGAAACCTGCTTTTGGAGTCCCATCGCCGCCCGCCCGTGGCTAACGCAAACCTTCATCCCAACCCCGGAAGGGACGGAGGTCGTTGTTGAGATCGACGTCAGTGAGGAATACGAGAGCATCCCAGATAAGGAGATAATCATGAGCGCCAAGAAAACAACTCAAGAGTCCCAGGGATGGTCAGATGCGGAGAAGGCCGCCATGAAGGAGCGGGCCCGCGAGATGAAGGCGGAGGAGCGGGCCAGCAAGGACCGGGCGGCAGGGGAAAGCGCCCTGCTGGCCGCGGTTGCCGAGATGCCGGAGCACGATCGCGCCATCGCGACGCGCATCCATGAGATCGTCAAGGCCAATGCGCCCGCGCTCATGCCGAAGACCTGGTATGGGATGCCCGCCTATGCCAACGCGAACGGCAAGGTCGTCTGCTTTTACCAGGCCTCCAGCAAGTTCGACACCCGCTACTCGACCATCGGCTTCAACGATACGGCGAACCTGGACGATGGCAACATGTGGGCGACAGCCTACGCGCTGGCGACCTTGACCCCTGCTGAAGAGGCCGCCATCGCCGCGCTGGTGCAAAGGGCGGTGCGTTGAGCAGCGGAGCAAGCCCAAGCCTCGCCTCCGCGCCCTGGTTGGAATTGTGGAAGCTGGCGAAGTAAGCTTGACATTCCGTTCGTTTCATCTACAATAGCATCACCCATGCCGAAAAGGCGAGAGCGGCCCGGTCTTCAAGCCAAGCCCCCCTCGCCTTTTCATTGTCCTTGACGTATCATCTCAATAGATTGTGGAAGACTTCCGAAGTCTTATGGACTGTCAATACCTTCGCCAGTTAAGGACTTCGATAAGCCGTAATTGGCTTGTGAATAGCGCCGAGTTGGGCAGTCTTAACGTAAATGTCCCGAATTAAAATTGG
>JAJTXO010000530.1 GCA_021463315.1 Caldilineales bacterium
AAGCCGCCGTTTTGGTTTGTGGCTGGGAGGATTTGCCCGGTGGCAGCCGGTGCTACGAGGTTGTGGTTAGCTGGGCTTCGCCGGCTGGCGCTTGGCGGAGCGGCGGCCCAGGCCAAACAGGCTGGCCAACAGGCCGGGATGCTCGACGGGTGGGGTGATCGCCTCTTCCCAGTTGCCCTTGCTGCGGTCGCTGAGCCAACGCTCGCGCGTGGTCGCGGCCTCGGCGAAGGCTTTGCTGATGGTCTCGTTATCGCCGGCCGCGATCAGGTCGCGCCAGGCGGCCATGTTGTCGATGAAGCTGTCGATCCAGCGCACCACCTGCTCTGGGTTGTGCAACATGGCGTCGCCGAAGACGTTGGGATCGGTGGAGACCAGGCGGGTGGAGCTTTCGAACTGGCCGCCGGCCAGGCGGCGCATCTCGCGCCAGACCGGCTGGCTGGCCGCGCTGGTCAGCAGCGCCATGCTGGCCAGCGCAGGCAACTGTTCCACGGCTGCGGTCAGCCCATCGTGCTCGGCGGCGTCCAGGAAATGCGCCTGCGCGCCCAGCCGCACGGCCAGATCGGCCGCGGTTTTGACCGCAGATTCGGCGGTGGTAGGCGCTGGACAGATGGCCCAGCTACAGCGTTCGAACAGGTCGGCCCGCGCGGCCGCGGTCCCTGGCTGGGCGCTGGCCACGATGGGATGGGTGCCGACGAAGGCCACGCTGGCGGGCAGCAGCTCGTCGGCCCAGGCCAGCACCGGCGCCTTGACCGTGGCGGTGTCCAGGACGACCGCGCCTGTGGCCAGCTCGCCGGCCAGCGCCTGCATGGTCTCGCGGATGGCGCCCAGCGGCAGGGCCAGGATCACCAGCCCGGCGCCGTCGCAGGCGTTGATCAGGTTCCACTCGACCTTGTCCACCGCGCCCAGCTTCTTGGCCTGGCTGGCGGCGGTGTTGTTCTTGTCGTGGCCGATGATCTCGAAATCCCGCTGTTCGCGGCTCAGGGCCAGGCCGATGGAGCTGCCGATCAGGCCAAGGCCAACGATGGCGATTCTGGGTTTGGACATGGGGAAATTCCTTTAACTGGCGTCGTCCGCGGCCTGCAGCAGGACCAGCAGATGTTCGATCTCGTCGCTGGGGGGATGGGCCAGCTTTTGCTGATGCCGGCGAATCAGCGCCACGGTCAGCGGCGTGCATCCAGCCTGCTGGGCCAGCTCTGCGCCCAGCGCTGGGTGGTGCGTGTGCAGGTAGAATGGATAGCGCCAACTGCCGGGATCGTCGCGTGCGATCTGCTGCACCCAGCCGGGCCGCGTGGCCTGCAGCAGAACAATCAGCACCCGGTGGCAGAGCCGCAGCCGGCGGCCGGGCAGGGCTGTCTTGGCTGCATCGTGCAGCAAAGCCGCCGCAGCCAGGTCGGATTGGCCGGGAGCCGCCCGCCGGACCCGATGCAGCACGTCGAGGCTGTGGCGTTGATCCCGGCGCGCCATGCGCTCGAACAGCGCCGCCGCCGCTGCCGGCAGGCTGTCTGCCACGGTGACCCACTCTTTTGCGGTCACGCGCGGCCATAAGGAGGCCAAAAACTGCTGCACCCGGTAGAATAGAGCCATCTGCGCAGCGGAAGCTATTGCAGCAGCGCCCGCACCAGCGCCTGCGTGGGGCCGACCACGATCCGGCCCAGGATGTTAAGCTGGGGAATGAAGTTGCCGATCAGGATCAGGCCAAAGAGCAGCATGGGGCCGACCTGCCCCAGGCGCGCCCACTGGTCGGCCAGCGGCTCCGGCAGTACGCCCAGCAGGACGCGGAAGCCATCCAACGGCGGAAAAGGGATCAGGTTGAAGAAGAGCAAGGCGATGTTCAGATAGACGAACACCAGAATCAGGTATCGAACCAGATCGCCCCCGATGGAGCCGGTCGCGCGCCAGATCAGCGCGGCCGCGATGGCTAACGCCAGGTTGGAGAGGGGGCCGACCACGGCCACCAACGCCATGCCCTTTCTGCCCCCCCGCAGTTGGTGCGGGTTGACCGGCACCGGCTTGGCCCAGCCAAAGCCGACCATGAAGACCATCAGCGTGCCCAGCACGTCGAGATGTTTGAGCGGGTTGAGGGTCAGTCGGCCCAGGTCTTTGGCGGTGGAGTCGCCCAGGCGATTGGCCATCCAGGCATGGGCGAACTCATGGATGGTAAAGGCAGGCAGGAGCGCAATGGCAAAGGCCAGGATCTCTTCCAGGGAGCGATCGAGCACGGCGGTATTGTCCTCAGATGGGTCGAGTCTGTGGCCGGGATTATAGCACATCTGCCCGCAGCCCGAAAGCCACCGCTGTATGAATTGGGCGGCTGACACGGCCGAGCAGGCTGCAGTAGGCTCAGCGTTGCGCCGCGGGAACGAGCTTCTGATACCCAACGTCTACGATCTGCGCTTCCACGACGCCGGCTGCGATTCCGTCAGCCAGGTCGGCGTCGTCGCAGGCTCGCCTTGATCCTGCGCTGCCGGAAGTCCAGGAGAGTGATTTTTCGATGACTCAAGCACTGTTGCGCCGACAGGCGCCGATCCTGCTGGCGCTGACCGCGGTCATTCTGCTTTCCAGCGCCTGCCGGCGCGCTGAAGCGCCGGCGCCCACGCCGCCGGCCACGCCAACGGCTGCGGCCGTAACGCCGCCCGACGCGGTGTCGCCTCTCGCCACCGACAACGCGGTCTTTCTGCCGCAGGTGGCGCTGAACGCGCAGGAGACCCCGACCACGCCGACGGCCGTGAGCTCTGTGGTCACTGCCACCGCCACCCTCACGCCCACCCAGCCTGCCCCTCCGGCGGCCACCCCGACGCCTGAGCCGCTGCAGCTGGCAGAGTGGCCGGCCATGACGCTGTCAGCGTGGCCGCGGCCGGCCAACGACAACGGCCTGTGCATGCACAATACCGCGGTGGCCTACAGCGACGAGGCCGACATCGACCTGCAGATCAGCCGCTTGCAGTCGATGAACATGCGCTGGACGTTGGTCCACTACGGCGATGAGCAGCAGTTGCTGCGGGCCGCGCCGCGCTACCGGGACGCGGGCATCACGGTGGTTTGGCGCAAGAATGTGCGCGCCTACGATCGCTACTACGATTGGGGACGGGACGTGCAGTTGCTGTTGGACATGGGCGTGCCCCCGTATATGCAGCTTTACAACGAGCCTGAGCTGCCGGCCGAGTGGGACGGCCAGCCGATCGATCAGCAGCTTTTCCTGGACAACCTGATGGGCGCGGTGGAGCAGGTCTACAACGCGGGCGGCTATGTGGGCTTGCAGTTCGTCAGCGATGACTGGCTGCTGGCCGCGCTGCGCGAGCTCGAGGCGCGCGGCGGCCAGCAGGTCTTCCAGCGTATGTTCCTCGTGCCACACCCCTACGGCCTGAACCACCCGCCGGACTACACCGCGGATGCCAACGGTGTGCTGGGCTTTCTGCATCAGGGACGGCTGGTGGCGCAGGAGATCGGCTTCACGCCGCCGATGATCGCGGGCGAGGGAGGCTGGAAGTGGAACGCCACCGACGATCGTAACTTCCCACCCATCGACGCCCAACGGCATCGTGACTATCACGTGGAGCTGTTCAACTGGTTCCGCACCGGGGTGCTCTCCAACGGCGAGCCGCTGCCCGACACGCTGTTAGCCTTCTGTC
>JAJTXO010000531.1 GCA_021463315.1 Caldilineales bacterium
TAATGCCTGAGAGCAGAAAAAACCCGAAGCGAGGAAAATGCTTGAAAATGCCGCAGAATCCCACCCGTCAAATGCATGCTTTGTTCGGCGGCGTCTTTGCCGTAAGATGCACTTGTTTTGAGAACTGACTAAAAAATTTCTGTGACATAACGATTGAGAGCCTTATCTATTAATTTTGTGCTAATTCATTCTGAACCCCATATCGTATTGCCGCTTCAAGTACATCAATGTTTATATCTTTCAGCGTTTTGAACTTAATGCAATATCCGCTTACGCTCGCCTTGCCGAGTTTTTTCCCGTATGTCTGGGCTAAGTATTTCTTATCTTTGATACCAAGGATGTAGACAGAGATTCCAGTTGTGTTTGCGCTCAAGCCAATTTGATAAAACTCTTTGGTTTTTCCATCAGCATATTTTATGGTGCGAAGTCCATATCCTATATTAGGATTGGAAACAATTTTATTTTCACTGTTTTTGCCATCCAAGAACCATAATTTGCATGCTGGCATTGCTTCCAAAATAACGCGGTGCAACTCTAGCATGTCGCTACGTTTTGGTTCAGGTTGGTTAGTAATATATTCTTTGATTTGTTCTTGTATACTCATATAAAATGCCTCTAAATTTTCTGGCGAAGCCGCCGAACTACTGATTCGCGGGAATGTCGGTCATCTGATCTCGCCGGCTCGCCATTCCGCTTTTTGTCCCTCTACGGGGTGATATGCGGAATGCTCGCCGCATATCATCCTCTGCCAGCGTGTTATGCGGAAACGCTGGTGGTGCGCAAGTGCGGACTGCTGGACAGCCGGCACCCAGTGGTCGCTGACAGCCATTCTAGCACCCGTGGCGCGTTTCGTCCAGCGCCAAACGGCCGCTGCTCGCTGCGCCGCCAAACACACAGAAGCCCCGCGTTCAGGCGTCGACGTGCTGGCCGGTCAGCGATCTCTGCGCCTCACGATTTGAGCATCCGGCGGAAGATGGCCAGCCGCTCGTCGCCGTGCTGGACCGTCTGCACCAGCTCCCAGCTCTGCTGCTCCAGGAGGCCGCGCGCGGTCGCGGTGGCTGTGTAGACGGCGGCGTGGCCCTGGTCGCGGGCCAGGCTGGTCGCGGCGCGGATCAAGGCCGTCCCGATGCCGCGGCGTCGGAGCGGTTCCGGGACGAACAGCCCGCCCAGGCCAGGGCTGAAGGCAGGAAAGGCCGTCAGCGCCTGCTCGCGCAGGACAATCGTGCCCGCCAGCGCGCCAGCGACGAAGGCCACCAGCCGCACAGGCAGGCCGCCGCGCCGGGCCTCGGCGTGAAAATCCCCGGCGATCTCCGCCAGCGTGCGCCCCGCGTAGTAGTCGGGCCACTGGGCGCGGAACCACTGCGCCAACGTCGACGCGGCAGTGGGGTGATCGGCCAGCAGTGCAATTGAGATCATCGGCTGTGAATCACGTCAGTCGTCTGCGGCTGATCGGCGGAAGGCGTCCAGGTAGGGCCACGGCTTGTCTGCTCTGGCCGTGCCCTCCGGCCATGGTCCCTGGCTTGAGTAAACGTCAGGCGGCCACTCGCTGGAGAATCTCATGGCACAACGTCTCAACCGATTTGCTGGAGTCCAGACGAACAATTGGACAGGTGAGCCGGTGCATCCAGCGCTCGTGGAGATCGAGGCTGCGAAGCGGCGCCTGGGCATGATCATAGCTGCTCGCCCAGGCCATGAACTCCAGATGCTGCTGGTGCTGCTCGCCCCCTGGCAGAATCAACGGGCCGTACCGCGCCCGCTCGCGCGCGGCCAGGCGCGCCATACGAACGGCTGGATCCAGATAGAGAAACACAGCCAGCGTGAAATGATGAAGCAACGGATCGCCCCAGTTAGAGAGCGAGCCAGACAGCACCCAGTTCTCCTGGCCCTCGATATCAGCTTCGATCATCGCCACACGCTCGGCCACCACCCGCTTGTGCGTAAACGGCGGCTCGGTTTGGCGCCAATAATACCAGTCCGTATCGAGATGGCGCCCGCCGATCTCCCTGGCAAGATGGGCGCCCAGAGTCGAGACGCCGGACCCCGACGCTCCAAAGATGTGAATTCGATGGGTCATGGTTGAGTCGCTTGCTGATAACAAATCTGTCATGATCTCGCTGGCTTGCCTCTCTGCAGATTATACCTCGAAGGTTACGATTCAGCCATCGGTGCCGGGCACTTGAACAGTTGCAACTGCGCAACCAAAACACTTCCCACGGTTTTTTGAGAAGAGACGATACAGCGCTGGAAAAAACGGCCATAGCCGTTGCAAAACGCCAGGTACGATGCTATAATGCTGCCATGAAGCCGATATCGATCAACGAGAAGCTGGTCTGGGACTACGACATCCCCGAGGATGCACAGGAGAACGAGGCGTTTCTGCGCTGGTATGTTGCCCGCGTTCTGTCGCGGGGCGGCGACGACGATCTTCGCGCAATCGGTTTCCAGACGATCCACGACTACCTCCCACACCTGAACCTGCCACGCGAGATTCGCGAGTTCTGGGAATGGTATTTCGGTCAACTGAAGGCACGCGCCCGCTATGGAGATCTTAACCCCCTTCCAGAAGCGCATCCTTACGGCCCTGGGTCGTAGCGACCTCTAGCGGCGCTCTTCGGACGAATCGAGGCCAAGGATTTTGTCGACGTCTACTTCATCTGCCGCGAGTTGATGCCGTTCCCTGAACTATATCGGCATGCCAGCCAAAAACATGTCGGAATGACCAACTACTGGCTGGCCATCGCCATGCGCAACGTGGTAAAGGTGCAGTTGCTTCCTCGCATGATCAAGCCGCTATCCTTGCCTGACATGCAGGCGTTCTTCCTCGGATTAGCGGAGGGTTTGATGGAGGAGATGTCCGACCGGTGAAGATAGCTGACGTGGGCAAACGAGCTGTCCGAACTGTGCTGTGATCGTGCTCAAAAGAGAGCGCATGATCCGCCCCGCCCAGCCTGGGGAAATCGGCAATCAAAATCGGGGTGATCGGCAAGGAGCGCGACTTCGATCATCGTCTGTCAGAGGCTGGACGCCGGCGGAGGCTCTTCTGCGCGCCGGCTCCAGCAGCCAGGTGCGCCAATCCAACGACCTACTGGAGTTCCTGGCTTTCGAAGTAGGTCCAGCCGTCCAGATCTGGCGGCTGCACGCCCAGTTGCGTCAGGATGACCATGATCTGCGCCCGGTGTTCTGTGGCGTGATTGATCGCCTGCGTCAGCAGGATCGTCGTGGGCACCTGGCGGGGCGTACCCTCCCAGTCGACCTGAAAGGCGTCGCCCGGCTGGACCTTGGTTGCCCACTGGATCAGCCCGGCGCCGGACGTTCAGGAGCCGGAGATTGGCCCAGCGGTTATGATCAAACAGGGTGGTAAGGCTGTCGGGTGGGGTCATCGTCCTAATCCCTTTCAATATCGGGTTTTGTGCAAACGTCGGTGCTCCGCGCAGCGCCCGGCGCTTGTGGCCAAGCTAACCTGCCGCCGGCAGGCCGGGTTTGGCGCGCCAGATCTTGATGAAACTGACGAACAAGAGAACAAAGCCCAGCGGCGTCGTTATCAGGTAGACGAACCAGTTGGTAGACCAGCGCAGATCGAGGAAGAACGCCGCGCTGTAGAATGCGGTGGCGG
>JAJTXO010000532.1 GCA_021463315.1 Caldilineales bacterium
TGCCCGCCGACCATTGCTCGGGCCGGTCTCCGACCGTGCCCGCTACATCTACACCAGCACCAACACGATGCCGATCAGCGTCACCAGCGCGCCGGCCATCTCGTTCAGCTTGGGCGCCTCGCCCAAGACCAGCGCGCCCAGCAGAATGCCCAGCGTCACCTCTTGGGTGGCGATCAGGTTGGCAGTGGTGGCATGGGTGAGGCGCACGGCCGCGTTGTACAGCGTGTGGCCGATGCCCAGCGGGACCAGGCCCAGAGCCAGCACGGCCAGCAACGGCCCCAGGGTGTAGCCGGCCGGCGTGAAATTGGCCAGCGCTGCCGGCAACACCCACAGCGCGGCCAGCCCATAGACCGCGATGGCGTAGGGAAAGAGCGGGTAGTTGCTGCGTTGGCGCCGGCCAGCCACCGAATAGAGGCCAAAGGTGATGGCCGATACCAGCGCCAGCAGATCGCCCACGGCCATACGGCTGTTCCAGTTGGGCTCGAAGCCAGCCAGGATGGCTACGCCCAGCACAGCGACCAAGACGCCCAGCCACTGCCGCGGCCGGATCGGCTCATGCAAGAACCAGGCCGAGAAGAGCGCCACGAAGATCGGCGCGGTGTAGACGATGGCCAGCGAGTGGGCGATGGTGGTGAAGTTCAGCGAGGCGACGTAGGCGACGAAATGCAGGGCCGCGATCAGCCCGATGCCGACGAAGAGAGGCAGATCGCGCCGGGTCAGGCGAACGGGCGCGCGCCGCACCCGCAGCACCAGCCACAGCGCCAGCGCGGCCACGGCCAGCCGGCCAGCCGTCTTCTCATAGGGGCTGAGCGGGTCGGCCAGCCGCACCAGCACCGGCGAAGTGGCAAAAAAGAGCACCGCCAGGCCAGCCAGCAGAGCGCCGCGCCGCCGCTGGCTGGCCGCGTCCGGCGCGGCTCCGTCGGGCGGCAGCGCTTCGTCGACCGGCGCCATCTCTGGATGACTCACCGGCTAGGGTGCGGCAGGCGGCGCAAAGGCAATCGCCATGCTGAGCAACATGGAAACCACGATCAACACACTGATAACCAGGAACATGATGCGCCGCCAGTCACGGCGCTGGCGTCCTTTGCTTGATTTGGTCATGGACTACTTTCTCCGCAAGCGAAATCAACGGGATCGCAGGTGGCGATCGGCGCCGATTATACCACAGCGCCTTGGCGCTACCAAGCATTGCCCTCTGTCTGATTGGCCTTCTGCGCGTTCACTGGTATAATCGGGCGCAGTAACGATAGGCGCAAGCAGGCGCGGCAACTCACTTCATCGACAGGAGGCCGTTTTGCCAGAACTTCTTGGCGCAGTAAACGCTACCACTCTGCAGTGCATCTATTTCTCCTCGTTGGCGGCCGGATTGCTGCTGGCAGTGGCATCCATGGTGTTGAGCGGCTTTGGCGGCGCGGAAGGCGGCGCAGAGGCCCATGTGGGCGCGGATGGCGACGGCGCTGGCGAGCTTGCCATCTTCAGCCCGGTCAGCATCGGCGCGTTTCTGGCTGTGTTTGGCGCGGTGGGGCTGATCACCTCCATCGGTTTCGACATGGACGCGCGCCTGAGCCTACTGATCGCCGGCATCTCGGCTGCGGTCATCAGCCTGTTGGTTGCGACGCTCTACAGCCGGCTGTTGATCGAGCTGCACGGCAGCACCAACATCGCGGAGCAGGAGATGATCGGCCTGGAGGGAGTCGTGATCACCCCCATTCCTGGCGACGGGCTGGGCGAGGTGCGCTTCGATATCCACAACGAGCGCATGAGCCGGCCAGCGCGCTCGGCCGACGGCGTCGCCATTCCCCGCGGAGCAGCAGTGGTCATCCAAGAGGTTCTCGGCGCCGGTGTGCTCCTCGTTCGCCCGCGCCCGCTCGCCTAGCCCAAGACTTTCATTATCAGGAGCAAACACTATGGGAGATAGTCTCGTTCTGTTGGCATGTATTCCCATCGCGCTGGTGGTCGTGGTGGTGGCCTTTGGCATCGTCTTCGCCAACCGCTATCACAAGGTCGGCCCCAATGAGGTGCTGGTGATCTCCGGCGGGCGGCGGCGCAAGGATGGCCAGGCCTTTCGCATTGTGCGCGGCGGCGGCACCTTCGTCTTCCCCGCCATCGAGCGGGTTGACAGGCTGTCGATGGAGGTGATGACCATCGACGTGGTGACACACCGCGTCTACACGGTGCAGGGCGTGCCCATCACGGTGGACGGCGTGGCGCAGGTCTCCATCGATCCCACCGAGACGGCCATTCGCACCGCGGCCCAGCTCTTCCTTTCCAAGACCGAAGACGAGATCCGCAATGTCGCCTTGCAGACGCTGGAAGGCCATCTGCGCGCCATTCTGGGCACCTTGACGGTGGAAGAGGTCTACCGCGACCGCGACGCCTTCGCCCAGCAGGTGCAGGAGGTGTCGTCGGGCGACATGGCGGCCATGGGTCTGCGCATCATCTCCTTCACCATTCGCGACATCCAGGACGACCAGGGCTATCTGGATGCGCTGGGCCAGAAGCGCACGGCCGAGGTCAAGCGCGACGCGGCCATCGGCCAGGCTGAGGCGGCGCGCGATGCCACCATCAAGAGCGCGCAGGCGCGCCAAGAGGGTGAGATGGCCAAGTACGTGGCCGAGACCCGCATCGCCGAATCGCAGAAGAGCTACGCGGTGCAGAAGGCAGCCTACGATCAGGAGGTCAACCAGAACCGCGCCATCGCGGACCTGGCCTATAAGCTGCAGGAAACCAAGACCAGCCAGGCGGTCAAGGAGCAGGAGATCCAGATCGAGGTGGTGGCCAAGCAAAAGCAGATCGAGGTGCAGGAGCAAGAGGCAATGCGCAAAGAGAAGGAGTTGGAAGCCACCGTGCGCAAGCCGGCCGACTCCGAGCGCTATCGCATCGAGACTCTGGCTGACGCGGAGAAATTCAAGCGGCTGGCCGAAGCCCAAGGCCTGTCCGCGGCCACCCAGTCCATCGGCGAGGGCGACGCGGCGGCTGCCCGGGCCCGCGGCCTGGCCGATGCCGAGGTCGTCAAGGCCAAAGGCCTGGCCGAGGCCGACGTGGTTCAGGCCACTGGCTTTGCCGAGGCCCAGGCCATGGAGAAGAAGGCGGAGGCCTGGAAGCAGTACAACCAGGCGGCCATCATCCAGCAACTGATCGAGGCCCTGCCCCAGGTAGCCGCGGCTATCTCAGAGCCGTTGTCCAAGACCGATCGCATCGTGGTGATCAGCAGCGGCGGCGACGGCCAGTCAGGCGCCGGCGCATCCAAGATCACCGCCGACATCACCAACATCGTCGCCCAGGTGCCAGCCACGGTCGAGGCGCTGACGGGCGTCGATCTGATCGGCGCCCTGCAGCAACTGCCGGGCATTCGGCCCGACAGTCCACCCCGATAGTCCGCCGCACACCGGTTAATCCACCCCGATAGTCCGCCGCACGCCGGATAATCCACCCCGATAGTCCGCCGCACGCCGGTTAATCCACCCCGATAGTCCGCCGCACGCCGGTTGACCAGGTGCGCACCCCTCCGGCCATCGGCGACGCCGGGCATTTGCGGCTGATCCACCGCTCAAATCGGCTGGGTGGATCATCTCAATGGGTTGGGGAAGACTTCGGAAGTCTTT
>JAJTXO010000533.1 GCA_021463315.1 Caldilineales bacterium
GCGGAGGACTGACAGTGCTGCTTGTGGCGTGAGCTGCCTGGTCGCGTGGAGGGTTGCCGGTGGCGTGATCAGCACTGTCAGTCCTGCGCGGGGACACCGGCAGGATCGACAAGAGGATGAATTCGCGGTGGCTCCAGGCGCTGAAGTGGCCGCTGATCCAGGCCAACTGCTGTATGCTGATGAAAATCAGCGTAGAGCGACGTGCCGCGAGCGCAATGTCACGCGGAAGGATTGATCATCGCTGTGAAACTCAGGTGGGGGCGATCCGAGGCTCATCATTTCCTGGCGTATCAGCGCCAGGCCGCGGCCGACGGTGGTCATCTTTCCCATCTGGCGGAGGATCTCAGCGATGATGGGATTGCGGCGGCGAGACTGGCCCCCTGCCAGCACTTGCGCCAGGGTCAGTCCGGGCAGCAGGCCGCCGGGGTTCTGAATCTCCCAGCGATTGTCGTAGATGCGCACAAAGACCTGGGAGGGCGCGGCGTAATCCCGGTGAGCTACGGCGTTGGCGACGGCCTCATGGACGGCGGCCAAGGGGTATTCGGGCACGTCCTGCTCCTCGAAGTGGGTGCCGCGGTCCACCAGCAAACGTGCAACACGCAAGTTGCGACGCAGGAAGGCTTCAGCTTGCTCGATAGCCCGCAACGCCGGACCGGCGGTGTCGAGACGATCCACGATGGGATCGGTAATCTCAAGGCCGCTGAAACGCAGGGCGGTCACGCGCCAGGTTGGTCGCTGCCATTCAGGATGGACGCCAAACAGCACACAGCCTGCCACGGTCGGCAGAGTGAACTCGTCTTGTTGGAAAGCAAAGCGCTGACCGACTGCTAAGAGCGTCAGAGGCAAGTCGAGATCTTCTAACGCACCGGGCGCGCGCGCCGAGAAGTACTTGCGCAAGGCCGCTTCGTCCAGGTGACTCCAGGCAGCGCCCGGACAAGCCGACTCTTCATAGGCTTCTGGCGTCGCGCGCAAAGTCAACAGGCGAATCTCATCGCCCGATGCCCGCCGCGTTTGCCTGCCATGGCGCACCAGCACGGCCCCGCTCTTAGCATGCATCCGCCCGGTTGCCTCGATCTGGGCCACGACTACTGCGCCGGCTGGCAGAGGCACCAACTCGACCAACGGCGTCAGCGGTGGACTGACGGCTTCGCGGCAGGCGCTCAAGACACTTTCCACAACCCGGATGGGATCCGGCAAACCCACGACCTGGTTGCGATCGTCGACGCTAATCAGAACTCGCCCACCAGCCGTATTGGCGAAGGCAACCAGGCTCTCGATGACGCGGGAGTTGTATTTCTCCTTGAACTCGGTGTGCTCTCCCTCGCCGGCTGTCAGCCAGGCAGCGATCATAGCTGCATCCATTGCTTGCTCCTTGCGATCTATCTTGCTCGGTAACGGACGATGACTTGATTTTAGCATAGCCGGCCCGGAACGAATAAATCGCCCAAATTCATCGGGGCCGATGGGGAGGGAGAAAGGAAGGAAGGGCCACAGATTTCGCGGATTGCACGGGTGCAGAAGCAGAATGGTGGCAGGCGGCGCTGCCACAACGCTCGGCAAGTCGTCGCGCGATAGCTACCCCTGGCCGCGACCAGCGGAGGACTGACAGTGCTGCTTGTGGCGTGAGCTGCTTGGTTGCGTGATCAGCGCGGAGGACTGACAGTGCTGCTTGTGGCGAGGGCTGCCTGGTCGCGTGGAGGGTTGCCGGTGGCGTGATCAGCACTGTCAGTCCTGCGCGGGGACACCGGCAGGATCGAATGATATCCCCAACCGATGTCCGTTGGTGGACATAGACAATGCCGCTATGCTGCAACCCTTGGGCATGCAGCCGGAGGAAGTCATCATCCTGGGTGAACAAGACCCGTCCCTGGTTTGCTGCGAACTTTAGGTGCTCGAAGTCGGTTGCGCCGAGCATGTCCGCCTCCGGGACGGTCAACACATCGACGCCGCGGCGACGCAATCCGCTGGCTACCGAGCGGCCCACATGCTCATCGGTGTAGAACCTGATCGCCCCAACCATGTGCAGGATCAGGAAGCGACCAGCGCCAGCTTAGAGGGTGTGCGAGCGCGCAGGGCTTCGGCAAAACGCTCGCTTTCACGGATCGACTGGTCGATCTCCTCGTGATGGGCATAGTAGTAGGCCAACGCCGCATGCACATCGGCCAAGGTCAGATCATACTCTGTGGCGATCTCGTCGGCCGTGCGTCCCAGCCACTCGTGCCAGATGGCGACGTTCTGCACGGTAATTCTGTGCCCCGCAATGCGCGGCTTGCCCCCGGCCACCCCAGGCGTGATCTCGATTCTCCGTTCAGGCGTTTCAGTTGGCATCGGTTTCATCTTCACGTTCCTTAAGAACAGCTGTGGCAGCAGAGATCCTCGGCTTCTTCACCCACCGACCGCGCGCATTGTAGCGCCAAAGCAGCGATTTGACAAAGCGCGTCATATTCCCGCCAGCCCTCATCCTGATGATGACAAGCACAGCCAGCAGCCGGCCATGAACACGTACTTCTGCGCCACAGTGGCGCGGTCGACGCGCTACGCTGACTCTGCTCGGTCAACTAGCCGATCAGGCAGTTGACGCTCGATTTCATCGATTAGCTGAGGCAGGTTGGGACCGTCGAAACGTAAGCCAGGCGCTGGAATGCGATGGCGCTTGATATCTGGGGGAACGTGCTTGTGATGTGGATGGGTACTGGCCAGCGCCGGCTCATTGGGATGCGGCTGGGGGTCATACCAATAGAGCTTCTCACCACCCTGCCAAACTTCGTAGCCGTAACGCTCGATCAGCAATTGCCCCTGGTCCCATGTCAAGATCTCTGATACGACAAGCCGATATCCGTGCGTGAAGTGCAACTCGCCTATCAGCGCTGCGATGCCCCGGCTGCGCCTGGCCACCGTGAGTGTGGACTGTAGCACGCTGACGTAGCGTTGCTGCAGCGTGTAGATAAAGCGTTCGTACTCAAACAGGGACTGGAATGGACTCACGACGGGCCGTCCTCCCAATGATGTCGACCAGGATAGGGGTTTGAGTTTGTAGCTTCAGGATGGCAGCCTGATACTGGGCGCGACGACGGAGCCAGATCTCGTACATTCCGGCCCAGGCGGACCAATCCAGCACCCAGGCGTCATCCTCTGGCTCCTCGCCCTGGCGATAAGACTCGTAGAAGGTTTCGGATAACACACCATATTTGCGCTCGTAGGTCTGCAGGTCTTGTTCCAACACGTGGATATCTTGCAGGATATCATCCAACGTCATGCTACTCACCTCATTGGCGTAGAAAAAACGGAGATCCTTGATTGGTTCACATACCGACCGCGCGCATTGTCGCGCCAAAGCAGTGATTTGACAAGGTGTGTCACCTCCCCCTCCAACAACCCGCTACCAGGTTTTGTCATTCAGACCTGTCGCCGGCCGGGGACGGCTGCCTGGCAGCGCCAAGCGGCGCGGGCGATGGAGATCAGCGTTGTCGATCCAGACCTCGTTGATGTGCAGGTTCGATCCATCTGCCAGGCGCGCTATGGCCTTATGCTGAGCTACAGCGCCATTGATGCGGTGAGTATAACTGGCGATCTCGCGGATCAACTGCGGATACGACTGGAGGTCT
>JAJTXO010000534.1 GCA_021463315.1 Caldilineales bacterium
GCGGCCGCCTACGAAGGCCAGTCCGTGGTGGTCGAGGGCCTGGTCGTGGACAGCTACAAGTCCAACTCGGTGATCTTCCTCAACTTCAGCGACGACCGCAGCCAGTTCAAGGCCGTGATCTTCCAGCGCGACTGGGCCCAGTGGCCGCAGTCGCCCGACAAGCTCTTTCTGGGCCAGACCGTGCGCATCCGCGGCCCCATCGTGCTCTACGAAGGCGCGCCGGAGATCATCGTCAACGACCCCGACCAGATCGAGGTCGTCGGCCAGCCCGCGGCCGTGGGAACCCCCGCGCCGCCGCCGGTCATCGCCTGGCAGAACGCCGGCGCCTACGCAGGCCAGCGCGTCACCGTGGAGGGGGTGGTGGTGGACACCTACAAATCGGATAAAGTGATCTTCCTCAACTTCAGCCGCAACCGCAACGACTTCAAGGCCGTGATCTTCGCCAGCGCCTGGCCGCGTTGGCAACAATCGCCCGATGAGCTATACTTCGGCCAGACCCTGCGCGTCACCGGCCAGGTCAAGCTCTACAACGGCGCGCCCGAGATCATCGTAGACGAACCAGCGCAGATTGAGGTGGTCAGCAGACCATAGATTCGGGTGTAACACGTAACGAGTAACACGTAACCGGAGATTTATTCCCGCGATTCCGGGATTCGTAACACGTAACGAGTAACACGTAACCGGAGATTTATTCCGCGATTCCAGGATTCGCAACACGTAACGAGTAACTCGTAACCGGAGATTTATTCCGCGATTCCGGGATTTGTAACACGTAACGAGTAACTCGTAACCGGAGATTTATTCCGCGATTCCGGGATTCGTAACACGTAACGAGTAACTCGTAACCAGAAACCTATTCCGCGATTCCGGGTTACGCATTACGCATTACGCATTACGCATTACGCATTAACATAACCATGCTTCCCATCTTCACAAACCCAGACCATGCCCAGACCACCATCCTGCGCCGCGCGGCTTGGGATGAACAGCCGATGCCAGCCGCGGTGCTGGACGGCATCGAACGCATCTTTGGCCAGCGGCTGACGCCAGAGCAGGCCGTGGCCACGGTGCTGGCCGACGTGCGCGCCCGCGGCGACGCGGCCGTGCTGGAGTGGTCAGAGCGCATCGACGGCCCCACCCCTCGCGGCTCAGGTGCTTTCCAGCGTGAGCTTCTGCCCGTGCCGCAGGCCGAGATCGACGCGGCCGCGGCCAGCCTGGATCCGGCCCTGCTGGACGCGCTCAAGCTGGCAGCGCAGCGGCTGGAGGCCTTCCATCGCCAACAGCCCACCGGCTCCTGGATGGACGTGACCCCCGGCGGCGTGCTGGGCCAGATCGTGCGGCCGCTGGCGCGGGTGGGCGTCTACGTGCCGGCCGGCAGCGCGCCGCTCCCCTCGTCGCTGCTGCACTGCGTCATCCCCGCGCGCGTGGCCGGCGTGCGGGAGATCGTCGTCTGCACCCCGCCCGACCGCAGCACCGGCCGCCCCGCGCCGTTGACCCTGGCCGCGGCCCGCGTGGCCGGCGTGGACGCGGTCTATGCCATCGGCGGCAGCCAGGCTATCGCGGCCATGGCCTATGGCGCCGGGAGCGTGCCGCGCGTGGACAAGATCGTCGGCCCCGGCGGGCTCTTCGTCACCCTGGCCAAGCGGCAGCTCTTCGGCGTGGTGGGCATCGACGGTCTGCCCGGCCCCACCGAGACCCTGGTGATCGCCGACGACACAGCCGACCCCGCGATCGTCGCGGCCGATCTGTTGGCCCAGGCAGAGCACGACCTGCTGGCCTCGGCTATTCTGTTGACCCCCTCGCGGCGGCTGGCGGAGCGGGTGCAGGTGGAGGTGAGCCGCCAACTGGAGACGCTGAGCCGGGCCGAGATCGCGGCCGCGTCGCTGGCTGGCCGGGGGGGCATCGTGCTCACCGCGGATCTCGATCAGGCTGTGGCGCTGGCCAACGCCTATGCGCCGGAGCACCTTTGCCTGCTGACGGCCGAGCCGTGGGCGCTGGTGGGGCGCATCGAGAACGCCGGCGGAATCTTCGTGGGCGAGCACAGCTTCGAGGTGCTGGGCGACTACGTAGCTGGCCCCAGCCATGTCATGCCCACCGAGGGCACGGCCCGCTTCGCCAGCCCGCTCAGTGTGGCCGATTTCGTCAAGCGCATCAGCCTGATCGCGCTGGGCGCGGAGGAGGGGCGGCGGCTCAGCGGCCCGGCCGCGCTGCTGGCCGACGGTGAGGGACTGACTGCACACGCCGCGGCCGCGCGGGCGCGTCTTTGATCAACGCCATGCCAGGCGTCTCCCCGGCGGGCTCGCCCGTGGACGGACTTTGCTCTATTGCTGGAATCATTCCCATGAATCATATTCGGATTTGCTGGCGGCGGAGTCCCGGTTGACACCGTTTCTGTTCTCGGCTAGAATGCCACTGCGCTATGTCCCACGAAATCGAACGCCTCTTCCGCCCCGAGCTGGTCACCATGCAGCCCTATACGCCGATCCATCCTTTCGAGGTGGTCAGCGAACGGTTGGGCCGCGCGCCTGAGCAGATCGTCAAGCTGGACGCCAACGAGAACCCGTATGGCCCGTCGCCGCGCGCCGTCGCGGCCATGGCTGGCTATCCCTGGCTGCACATCTACCCCGACCCGCAAAGCATCGAGCTGCGCGCCGCGCTGGCGGAGTACACCGGCGCGCCGGCCGAGCGCATCCTGGCGGGCCACGGCGCGGATGAGCTGATCGACCTGCTGGGCCGGCTGCTGCTGGCCCCTGGCGACGCCGTGATCGATTGCCCGCCCACCTTTGGCATGTACGCCTTCTGCGCGGCTGTCAACGGCGCGTGTTTGATCAACGTGCCGCGGCGGGCTGATTTTTCCATCGACGTGGACGCCATCGAGCGCGTCGCCGCGCCGGTGCCGGCCGGCGGCTACGACGATTTCGGCTGGCTGGACGCGGTGACGGTGGACTGTGGGGCGGGCAGCTATCCCCGACCCAAGCTGCTCTTCCTCTGCTCGCCCAACAACCCCGATGGCAGTCTGCTGCCCGCGGCCGATCTGGAGCGGCTGCTGCGTCTGCCGCTGGTGGTGGCGGTGGACGAGGCCTACATCGAGTTTGCCCGTCCCGGTGCGTCCTACATCGATTGGGTAGCCGACCATGGCAATCTGGTCGTCCTGCGCACCTTCAGCAAGTGGGCCGGGCTGGGCGGGCTGCGGGTGGGCTACGGCGTCTTCCCGCCCGCCATCATCGAGCAGCTGTGGAAGATCAAGCAGCCCTACAACGTCAACGTGGCCGGCAGCCGCGCGGCCATCGCCTCGCTGGCCGACCGCGACTATCTGCTGGGCCACGTGGCGCAGATCGTCGCCGAGCGGGAGCGGCTCTACGCCGAGCTGGCCCGTTTCGATTTCCTCCAGCCCGTGCCCGCCAGCCAGAGTAACTTCATCCTCTGCCGCGTCGTCGGCCGCGACGCGCGCCAGCTCAAGCTGGACCTGGAACAACAGGGCGTGCTGGTGCGCCACTTCGCCAAGCCCGGCGTCGACAACTGCATCCGCGTCAGCGTCGGGCGCCCGACGGACAGCGAAGCGCTGTTGGCCGCGCTGGGCGGGGGACGGTGATCGGTGAT
>JAJTXO010000535.1 GCA_021463315.1 Caldilineales bacterium
ATGAACCACGGGCGGCGTCACCACCGGCGGCTGCACCGTAGTCCAGCCGCAGGCCCGCACAGAGACGTTGTCGATGTTGACATCCAGCTCGCGCTCCAGCATGGCCCACTTCTTCAGACCCCAGATCGCGATGGTGGTATGGCCGCCGGCCGGCGCCACGAACTTCGTGCTGTAGCGCTGCATGGCGTTGTCGCCCGGATCCGTGCGAGGCAGGATGCGATCCAGCGGCACGCGCTCCCGGAAGAGCATCTGCGCCGGGTCCGTGGTGCCCGTGGTGGAGTAGCCCCATTCCACCATGTAGCGGAAGGGATCCTCGTCGGCAGCCACCGGCGCCTCGCGCATGGCCGAGTCGAAGGAGATCTCGTAGGTGACGCCAGGCTGCAAGCTGATCCGCTGCAAGATGCCGATGATACGATCGGGATCCGTGGCCGCCAGGCCCTTGGAGTTGATCTCCAACAGTTGGCTGTGGCTGCCCTCGGAGACCACCGGCGGCCACATCTCATTGTAGAAGCCGTAGTTGGCTCGGCCGCCGTTGGTGAAGCCAGCCCAGAAGAAGCCTACGCCGTTGGCCGCGAAGCCGTTCTCGAAGCCGCCGTTCATCACCAGGTTGGGGCCAGAGCAGACCTGCACAGGCTGGGTGGGCAGCGTGGTCACTGGAGGCGTGACCGCGCCGGCCGACGAGTCGCCCGGCTGGCTGGGCGGCGGGAAATAGCCGCTGCCGCCCGAGGGCTGCGAAGGCTGGACCGGCAGAGGCTGGACCGCTACCGGCGGCACAGGCACGGCCGGCAGAGTCACCGCCTGCCCAGGGCCGAAGAGGCTAACGGCATCCAGATTGAAGTCGGTCTCTTCGTACCAGTCGCCCCAACGGCGCTCACCGCGGATGAAAACCGTCAGATTGTTGCCGGTGGGCGTCACCTTGGTGCTGTAGCTGCTGAACGCGCCCGGGTTGGTGCGCGGGTAGTAGGTGTCCCAAGGCAGCTCGCGCCAATCAGTGACGGCCTGCCAGTTGGCGCCGCCGCTGTAGTCGAAGCCCACGTACACCCGATAGCGCCAGGGATCGCCGCCGCTGTCCTCGGCCCGGATCATCCCCTTGAGGGAGAAGTCGTAGGCCGCGCCCGGCGTCACACGGACGGTCTGGAAGATGCCGGCGGTGCGGCCGTTGTCGCCGCCCTTTTCCTTGGTGTTGATCTCGATCAACTGCGAGTGCAGACCGGCGTAGACCGAGCGGTTCCACATATCATCGTAGAAGCCATAGACGGCCACGCCTCCGTTGGTGAAGCAGCCCCAGCCCGCGCCCACCATGCCGCCGCAGCTCGAATTGAAGGTGAAGCCATTCTCGAAGCCGCCATTGACGATCTGATCGCCGGCCGACGCCATGGGAGCTGCACCAGCGGGAATCAGGCTGGCTACCAACACCAGCGCCAGAACGGCGGTCATCATGCGTAATCTCTTTGCGTGCATCGTTAGTAAGCCAATCCTTTCCTGGGCACACAGCCCACGGTGTCAATCGATGGCTGGCAGCCTCATGAACCGCCAGCACGCAAATTGTAGCACGCGCTCAGGGGCGAACGCAAGGGTTTCTTAAGCCTCCGCGCCTTAAATGCAGCCTCTTTTTCGTATAGCTTTGCCCCCGCCGCTCCCTCCGCCCCGCACACGTTGTCTACACGAAGGATTTAAGGTTCCCGTCCCCTCGTAGGACGATCTTCCAAATCGTCCGCCCTCCGCCCCGTAGGACGATTTTCCAAATCGTCCGCCTCATGCCCGCGGGAACGGACGATTTGGAAAATCGTCCTACGCCAGCTCAACCCATTTCAAACACACCCCCCTAAAAAATCACTCCGAAACACCAACCTGCAACCCAATCGTCGTCAACCCATGCTCGGCCATGAACTGCTCCAACGCCTGCACCGCGCGCTCGGCATAGGCCAGATAGCGCTCCCCCTTGTTGCGCACCGGCGGCTCCAGCTCCGGCAGCAGGCCGAAGTTGGACTTCATCGGCTGGAAATAGCGCGGGTCGGCTTGGGTGATGTAGGCAAACAGCGCTCCCATCATGGTGGTGTTGGGCAGCGTCAGCGGCGTCAGCCCCTGCAGCAGCCGCGCGGCGTTGCGCCCAGCCCACAGCCCCCCCGCCGCAGAGCCCACGTAGCCCTCGGTGCCGGTGATCTGCCCGGCAAAGAACAGGTCGCTGCGACTGCGCGCCTGCAAGGTCGGCTGCAAGAGCTGCGGCGAGCTGATGAAGGTGTTGCGATGCATCTGGCCCAGCCGCACGAACTCGGCCTGCTCCAGCCCCGGGATCAGTTGCAAGATGCGGCGCTGCTCCGGCCATTTGATGTTGGTCTGGAAGCCGACGATGTTGAAGAGCGCGCCCGCCTGGTCGTCCTGGCGCAACTGCACCACCGCGTAGGGCCGCCGGCCGGTGCGTGGATCGCGCAGCCCCACCGGACGCATGGGGCCAAAGGCCAGCGCCTCCAGGCTGCGGCCGGCCAGCACCTCGATGGGCAGACAGCCCTCGAAGAAGCGCTCCGCCTCGGGATCGGTCTCGAAAGAACGCAGCTCGATTCTTTCGGCGCTCCGCACCGCCTCCACGAAGGCCGCATACTGCTCACGATCCAGCGGGCAGTTGATGTAGTCCCCCTCCGACTGGCCGCTGTCGCGGTCGTAGCGGCTTTGCCGCCACGCGGGCGGCATGGCGATGCTCTCCAGAGTGACGATGGGCGCCAGCGCGTCGTAGAAATAGAGCTGCGCCTGGCCTGCGAAACGGCCGATCTCCTCAGCCAGGGCGCTGGAGGTCAGCGGCCCCGTGGCCAGGATCGTCGGGCCGGCGGGTATCTGCACCACCTCCTGCCGGCGGACTGCGATGCGCGGATGAGCGCTGACGGTCTGCGTCACGGCGCGGGCGAAGCCCTCCCGATCCACGGCCAGGGCGCCGCCCGCGGGCAGCGCGTGCGCGTCGGCGCAGGCGATCACCAGCGAGCCCAGCCGGCGCATCTCAGCCTTCAACAGGCCCAGCGCCCTGTCGAGCCGGGTGGAGCCCAGGCTGTTGCTGCACACCAGCTCGGCGAACTGGTCGCTGACGTGCGCTGGCGTCTGGCGCAGCGGCCGCATCTCGAGCAGGCTGACCTGCAGGCCGGCCTGGGCCAGTTGCCAGGCCGCCTCGCAGCCGGCCAGGCCAGCGCCAACTACCGTTATGTCGCTCATAGCGCCCATCCTCACAGCAAACAGGGTGAAATAATCGGCTTAATCGGCTACACGAACATCAAATCACGCGTCCGGCGGCGCTTGACTGGGCAAAAGAAACCTTAAATCGGCCCATGTCACCGGTCCTGGACGTAAAATGCGCGGTGGAGAGACCGTCAAATCGAGCACGGTGGAGGGTACACCGCCCGGACAGACGCCCCCATCGACCACGGCCTCGATCCGCCCGTCGAGCTGAGCCATCACATCGTCCGCGCTGAGCGGGTTGGCGTGGCCGGACAGATTGGCGCTGGTCACGGCCAGCGGCTGGCCGGTCAGCTCGAACAGACGCCGGGCCACGGGGTGATCCGGCGCCCGCACGGCCACGGTCTGCGTCCCCGCGGTGACGATCGC
>JAJTXO010000536.1 GCA_021463315.1 Caldilineales bacterium
GCAGCCCAGCCGCTACGACGTGGCCTACAGCCTGATGCAGGCCGTGGACGAGATGGATCTGGTGCGCGGCCAACTGCTGGCGCAGATCGTCTACCGGCCCAAGGAGGGGGTTCCGCAGCTCACGGCCTGGGAGCGGATCAACCCCGACATGCGCGAGCGGATCAGCTACGTGCTGGGTGGACGCTACGACACGCTGCGGCTGTGGCTGGCCGACAGCACGCGCAAAGGAGAGCAGCCGCTGGACCATTTCCTCAGCCGGCTGTTCGGCGAGATCCTCTCGCAGCGCGGCCACGGCTTCCACGACGACCTCGACGCCGCCCGCGTCGCCGCCACCCTGGTCGAGTCAGTACAAAAATTCCGCCAGGCCATGACGGGTTTCGATACGCCCCCCACACCCACCCCGCCCACGGACGCCCCCCTCTCCCCGCGGGAGAGGGCTGGGGTGAGGGCCACCTCCCTCTCCCCGCGGGAGAGGGCTGGGGTGAGGGCCTCCCTCGGCCAGGAATACATCGCCATGGTCGAAGAGGGCGTGCTGGCCGCGCAGTACGTGGGCGCGTGGCAGGAGCCGGCCGCGCGCGACGAGGCCGTGCTGCTGGCCCCCGCCTACACCTTCCTGATGATGAACCGCCCCGTAGACTACCAGTTCTGGCTGGACATCGGCAGCCGCGGCTGGTACGAGCGCCTCTACCAGCCGCTGACCCATCCCTACGTGCTCAGCCGGCAGTGGGACGGCCAGCAGATCTGGGGCGACGCCGACGAGCACGCGGCCAGCCAGCAGCGGCTCTATCGCCTGACGGCCGGCCTGCTGCGCCGCTGCCGCAAGGGGATATTCCTAGGCCTGAGCGAGCTGGGCGAGCAAGGCTACGAACAGCGCGGCCCGCTGCTCTGGGCCTTCAACCAGGTGCTGCGGCAGCTGGCAACTGGCGCGAATACTGACCTTGGTCACTTTTAAGACTGAATATCCTTGTCAACGACTACCTCTATCGATTGATCTGAACGATTTGAGGTCCCAGGTCGTCCTCGGCAAGGACAGCCGCCGCCAGTTCAAGCGCGATGTGACCAATGTCAACGGTTTGGCGGCGGAGATGGCGGTCCTGTCGCGCGCCGGCAAGTGTCGATTGCAGAGCCACCGCTGAAAACAGCTGCGAGCTAATGCTATGCCTCCTGATCCTGTCTTGCTCTACCACATCACGCATCTGGACAATCTGCCTGGCATTTTGCGCGCTGGTTGTCTGCACTGCTATCGGCAGATGAGCGATGGCGGGCTGCATCCGGTCAACATCGCCTACCCGGGCATTCAGGATCGCCGGGCGACTACGAGCGTTCCCATCGGGCCGGGCGGCGTGCTGCACGACTATGTCCCTTTCTACTTCGCGCCGCGCTCGCCGATGCTGTATGCCCTGCACAGGAACCAGGTCGAAGGCTACAGCGGCGGACAGGTTCCCATCGTTCATCTGGTCACTTCTGTCGCACGCCTGACAGAAACCGGCCATCAGTTCGTCTACACCGATGGGCATGCCACCATGGTCTTCAGCCGATTCTTCGCCGATGTCGCCGATCTCGATCAGATCGATTGGCCGGTCATGCAGGAGCGTTACTGGAATGACACCCCTGAAGATCCGGACCGCAAACGTCGCCGCCAGGCCGAGTTTCTGGTGTATAGCAGGGTCGAATGGCCGGCGATGATCGGATTTGGCGTCATTGACTCGCGCGTCGAGGCGCGGGTCAACGCAATTCTGGCCGAGCACGATGTCACAGCCCTGGTTCGCGTTCGACGTCAGTGGTACTATTGAGGAGCGACTGCCATGATTACCTACACCACAGGCAATCTGCTGGAATCCAAAACCGAGGCTCTGGTCAACACAGTCAACTGCGTGGGGGTCATGGGCAAAGGCATTGCCTTGCAGTTCAAGCAAGCCTACCCCGACAACTACAGCCAATATGGGCGCGCCTGCAAGGCGGGTGATGTGCAGCCGGGCCGCATGTTTATCACCCGCACCGGCGGTTTGCTCCCGCCGTTCTTCATCATCAACTTCCCAACCAAGCGCCACTGGCGCGGCACGTCGCGGATCGAGGATATCGAGGCAGGGCTGGTAACCTTGGCGCAAGAGATCGAGCGCCTGGGTATTCGCTCGATTGCCATCCCACCGCTAGGGTGCGGCAGCGGTGGTCTGGACTGGCGCGATGTCCGCCCGCGCATCGAACAGGCGCTGGGAGCTCTTGAGAATGTCGAGATCGTGGTCTACGAGCCGCGCGGCGCACCTCAGCCGGCCGCAATGATCGTTGCCGACAAAAAGGCGTCGCTGACACGGGCCAGAGCTATGCTACTGCTGCTCTTTGAGACCTACAGCGCCCAGGATTATCAGCTTTCACGGCTGGAAACCCAGAAGCTCGCCTATCTGCTGCAAGAGACCGGTGAGCCGCTCCAACTGAAATATACGAAGCAGCAATACGGACCCTACGCCCACAACCTGAACCACGTCTTGCAGGTCATGGAGGGCACTTTCATTCGTGGCTATGGTGACCGGACACAGCGTTCGTCAATTCAAACCCTGCCAGGGGCTACGCAATCGGCGCGCGAGTTCATAGACGGAGACCAGGAGGCCCATGACCGTATTCGCCGCATTGCCGACATTATCGCAGGGTTCGAGACGCCATATGGGCTGGAGCTGCTTGCTTCGGTACACTGGCTTGCCGTTCACGAGCAGCCACCCGCGGCCAGCCCAGTAGCCGCCACAGCTGATCTCCAGCGTTGGAACCAGCGCAAGGAAAACCTCTTTCGACCCGAACACGTGCGCCTTGCCTGGGAGCATCTCAGGTCGGCAGGCATGATTGTCTGATGACATAAGGCCAGACCCACCGGTTTTTTTGCCATGACCTTCGTCCCTCGCCCCAAACAACAAGAGATCCTCGCCTACACCGGCGGCATGATGGGTGTGGCGGCTGTGCCGGGCAGCGGCAAGACCGAGACGCTGTCACAGTTGGCCGCGCAGCTCATCAACAGCGGCGTGCTGGACCCCCGGCAGGAGGTGTTGATCGTCACCCTGGTCAACTCGGCCGTGGACAGCTTCTACCAGCGGGTCAGCAAGCTGGTCAAAGCGCGCGGCCTGCTGCCCCACGTGGGCTACCGGGTGCGCACGCTGCACGGGCTGGCCCACGACATCGTGCGCGAGCGGCCCGCGCTGGTGGGGCTGGCCGACGATTTCCAGATCGTGGACGAGCGCGCGGCCGAGGAGGTGCTGGACGAGGCGGCCGCGGCCTGGCTGCGCAGCCATCCCGCCGCGCTGGGCGACTACCTGTCCGACGCCATCGAGCCGAACAAGCAGGACTGGGTTCGCCGGGACCCGCTGCTGGATCTGGTCAAGGAGACGGCCAAGGCCTTCACCCGCTCGGCCAAGGACATGCAACTGACGCCGGAGGCGCTGCGCGAACGGCTGGCGGCCGCGGAGGGCGCGCTGCCGCTGGCCGCGATGGGCGCGGCCATCTACGCCGACTACCAGCGGGCGCTGGCCTATCGCGGCGCGGTGGACTTCGACGATCTGATCCGGCTGGCCTTGGCCGCGCTGGAGAGCGACGAGGCGCTGCTG
>JAJTXO010000537.1 GCA_021463315.1 Caldilineales bacterium
TCTCAAAAAACCGGGGTCGAGACTTCCGAAGTCTGCGCAGGTTTGTTCAAAACGGGCTCACAGTCCATAAGACTTCGGAAGTCTTCCCCCTCTATTGAGTTGATACAAGAGCAGCGATTCCAACTGTAGCGAGAGGCCGGCGCGCTGACCCGCCTGACAGCTCGACTCCAACTAGCGGCCAGCCGATGGGTCAGCGGCGTCCTCAGGCGGCGTCTCCCAGTACAGCGGCCCCATCTGCAGGCCGAGCAATGCCCGGCGCAGGCTGATGATCTCCTGCTTCAGAGCAGCCATCTGCCCGGCCTCCAGATAGGTCTCCAGCGTGGCGCCGTGCTGGGTCAATGCCTGCCACAGCGCCAGCGCGGCCCGATCGATCTGCTCGATGGACGACGGTTGCATCGCGATCTCTCCTAGCCAAACTTGTAGGCTACGCCGTAGCCGCCGCGCGGCAGCGTCCAGCCGATGTTGAGGAAAGGACAGCCCACGCGACAACTGCCGCACTCCACACAGGCCTGGTAGCCCACCATCACCTGGCCCTGGCGATCCAGGCGATAGACGCCCACCGGACAGAAGGCCAGACAGGGCTTGGCCTGGCAGCGCTGGCAGGCCGCGTGATCCTTGATCCACAGGTGGGCATAGTCCTCGTCCACATAGTACTTGACCGACGCGATCAGGTCGTCCACGTCGACGCGCGGCAGGCTGGCCTCCAACTCGGGGCTCAGAGGGTGGTGTTTACGTTTTGTCATCGTTAGCCTCGCATACCTCGCAGCAGCTTCATCACATCCTGGGCGACGCCGAAGAAGGAGCGCCGCTCGCGCAGCAGGCCGAAGATCTCCCCTTCCATCTGCCGCTTGGGCATGCCGTGTGCGCTGAAGTAGCGCAGCGCCGCGTCGTTGATGAAGTTGATGTAGGTGCCCATGAAGTGCGGTGCGCTGTCCAGGAAGTCGGTCATGCGGCGATATTGCTTGAGATCCTTGAGCACAAAGCTGTCCTCCAGCTTGCGCCGGTAGGCCCGCAGGAAATCGGCCGAGAAATCGTTCTGCCGGTGCGCCTCCAGCGCGGTCTCGCCCGCCATGCGGCCGGCCGTCATAGCCAGGTTGGTGCCCTCGCGGTGCAGGGCATCCACCATGGCGGCTGCGTCGCCGGCCACCAGGACGCCGTCGGCCGCCAGGTCGGGCATGCGGTCGTAGCCTTGCTCCGGGATCAGATGCGCGCCGTACTCCAGCGACTCGCCCCCGGCCAGGTAGGGCCGCACCACGGGGTGGGCCTTGAAACGGGCCAGCACCTCGTAGGGCCGCAGATTGTGGTAGACGAACTCTTCCAGCAGCAGGCCCATGCCGATGGAGATGGCTTTTTTGTCGCTGTAGATGAAGGCGGTGCCGGGCAGGCCCAGCGTGGCGTCGCCGAAGATGTCGATGGCCACCCCCTCCTGCGGGCCGGCCAGCCCAAAGCGCGCCTCGATCTCCTTGGCCGGCAAGCCGATGACCTCCTTGACCGACAGAGCGATGAAGCGCGGCGGCAGGTCGCCCCGCGCCAGCCCCAGTTGCTGGGTCAGCAGGTTGTTGACTCCCTCGGCCAGGACGACAATCGGCGCGTGGATATCGCCGTCGGGCCGGTCGGTGCGCACGCCGATCACGCGGCCCTGCTCGTCGCGCAACATGTCGCTCACGGTGGTCTTGGCGATCAGCAGCACCCCTTCCTGCACAGCCTGCTCGGCGAACCAGGCATCGAAGGGCGCGCGCAGGGCGGTGTAGGCCTCGGCCGGCTCCTGCCTGTACTGCTCGCTCTTGTGCATGAAGCGCACCGCGCTGTCCGGCGCCAGCAGCCAGTAGCCCTGCTCAGTGACTGGCCGCTCGAAGGGCGGTTTGCGTTGCCAGTAGTCGGGCAACACCTCGGCCAGGGCGTGGGTGTAAAGCACGCCGCCAAAGAGGTTCTTGGCGCCGGCAAAGCGTCCCCGCTCCAGCAGGATCACCTGCAGGCCGCCGCGGGCCATGGTGATGGCCGCGGCTACGCCGGCTGGGCCCGCGCCCACCACGATGGCGTCGAAAAACAGCTTAGCGGACATGGCTATCTCCCTGTTGCGCCGCGCGCACCTGGCTGATCAGCTCCGGCACCACCTGGTACAGGTCGCCCACGATGCCCAGATCGGCGATCTGGAAGATGGGCGCCTGCGGATCGCTGTTGATGGCCAGGATAAAGCCGGCGCCGCTCATGCCGACGCGGTGCTGAATAGCGCCGGAGATGCCTGCTGCGATGTACAGCTTGGGCCGCACAGTCTTGCCGGTCTGGCCCACCTGGTGTTCGGCCGAGACCCAACCGGCGTCCACCAAGGGACGCGACACGCCCAGCACCCCGCCCAACACCTGGGCCAGCTCCTCCAGCAGCGCCAGGCCGTCCGGCCCACCCAGCCCGCGGCCGCCAGCCACGATCACATCGGCATATTCCAGGTTGAGCTGCTGCTGGCCGGGGATCAGGCGCAGCCGCTTGACTGTCACCTCCTCCTCGGACATGCCCAGCGGCTCACGGATGAGCTCGCCCGCGGCCGCAGGCAACGGCTCCGGCATGGGCAGCACGCGCGGGCGCACCGAGGCCATCTGCGGCCGGCGCTGGCGGCAGAGGATCGTCGCCATCAGGTTGCCGCCAAAGGTAGGGCGGGTGGCGGCCAGGATCCCCAACTTGGGGTCGATGGTCAACTCGGTGCAGTCGGCCGTCAGCCCCGTCTGCACGCGGGTGGCGATGGAGCTGGCCAGATCCCGGCCCAGGGTCGTGGCGCCGATCAGGAAGATCTCCGGCTGGTAGGTCTCCACCAACTGGCTGATGCCAGCCGTGTAGGGTTGGTTGCGATACACGGCCAGCACCGGATCGTCCATCAGGTAGACCCGGTTGGCGCCGTAGCGAAAGGCTTCCTGGGCGATGCCGCTCACGTCATGGCCCAGCAGCACCCCTTCCACCACGGCCTGCTGCGCGTCCAGCTCGGTCGCCAGGTGACGGGCCGCGCCCAACAGTTCCCAGGAGACAGGATGAGGGATGCCCTCTTCCTGCTCGATCAAGACCCAGATGCGCCGCGCCTGCTGCGTTGCGTCGGCTGTCATGAAACACCTCCGTTGGCGTGCGCCGGCGCACCCAGCGCTTCCGCCGCGCCGCTGGCAACGATCCTGGCCAGCGCCGTGCTTACGGCGGCGGCCAGGCCCGCCGCGGCCACATGCACCAGCTCGCCGGGCTCCTTGGGCGACGGCGTAAAGGCCTTGCCGACGATGGTGGGCGAGCCCTTGATGCCGATCTGGCCGACGTCGAAGGGCACGGGCGCCGCAGCATCCCAGACCTCAGGCTGGTAGCGCGCGGCCCGGATCAGATTGGGCAGGGGTGCGCGGCTGACAGGCGCGATCTCCTTTTCCACCGTCAACAGGGCGGGCAGCCGGGTCTGCAGCACCTCCACTCCCTGCTCGATGCGCCGATGAACGATGGCCGTGCGGCCGGCGGGGTCGAACGCCTCGATCCCGATCGCGTAGGTGATCAGCGGCACGTTCAGCCGCGTGGCGACGCCCGGCCCCACCTGAGCCGTATCGCCATCGATGGCCTGCTT
>JAJTXO010000538.1 GCA_021463315.1 Caldilineales bacterium
ACCCACACCCCCACGCCCACCACGACACCGACCCACACCCCCACACCCACCCCGACGCCGACCGCGCCGGTTGGCCCCGGCGTAGACCCACACTGGGGGCCCGAACACCAGGCCACCTTCAGCACGCAGATCGCCAGCGGTAGCGTGGGGCGCAACCTGGCTGTCGATGCCGCCAACAACCTGCATATCGTGTGGACCGAGAACAGCGGCAACGCCTTCGACGTGCTCTACAGCCGCTCCACCGATGGCGGCGTCACCTGGTCGCCTCCCCTGGACGTAGCCGCCAGCCCCCTGCCGGCCACCAGCCCCAACCTGGCCATCGGCCCAGACGGCGTGCTGCACTGCATCTGGCATGACCGGCGCGACGGCGGCGCGCAACGCCTGTATTACAGCCGTTCGACCAACGGCGGTTCGAGCTGGGAAACGCCGCGTGATCTGACCGGCGCGTCCGCGCGCGATGTGGGCAGCTTCAGCTTTTCGCTCGATCTGCAGAACCGCCTGCACCTGGCCTGGCACTATGGCGATCCGAGTGCCGGCGCAGCGCCCACCGAGGTGGTCTACATGCGCTCCACCAACGGCGGCAGCAGCTTCGGCGCGCGTCAAAAGCTCAATCAGGGCAACGGCCACGCGGCCTTTCCACGCTTTTCGGTGGCCGGCGCCAGCGGCAACTTGCTGGCGATTGCCTGGCGCGACAACCGCGCCAACCCGGACTGGGACGTCTACCTGGCGGTCTCGACCGACGGTGGGCAGAGCTTCAGCGAGCGCGTCGGCGCGGCCACAGCGCAGCGTGACTGGGATCCAGAGGTCATGGTGGACACCAACGGTGTGATTCACCTGGGCATCATGACCCTGCACCCCCCCTATGCCAGCGTGGACTACCGCCGTTCCACCGATCAGGGACAGAGCTGGAGCGCCAGCGTCACGCTGTCAGAGGCCAGCAGCCGCTTTCCCTTCTGGGCGCCGGCCAATGCGCACGGTGTGATCTGGCTGTTTTGGAAGGATGAGCGCGATTTTCTCACCCCGGATTGTCCAGGGCCTGAGCGCTGCGCGGACATCGCCGGCAAATACTCCAGCGACGGCGGGTTGACCTGGAGCGCGCAGGAGCTCGTCACCGATCTGGGGAGCGTGGAGGTCAAGTTCCCCGCGTTGGCCGTGGGGCCGGACGGGCGTCCGCACGCCCTGTGGAGCGATCGACGCGCGGGACCAAACGTGGAGAACCTCTACCTGCGCAGCCGTCTCAGCGCACCGTGATGTCTGTTAGCTGAGCAAACAGATCCTGCAGCGCGGCCCGCAGATCATCAACCTGATCCAGCAACGTCAACAGCCGCAGCGCCCGCGGCCCGACCGTGCCGGCCATCGGCCATAGCAACAAGCCCTCGGCTAAACGCCGAGGGCTTGTCATTTCAGCAACTGGCCGATGCTGCGCCAGTCTCTTCAGCTACGCGCTTCCCGAACTCATGATCAGCGCTGGATCAGCGGCAGGAAGTAGAGGTCCGATGCATCCGGCTGAGTGCGCAGCGTGCCGGCTCGCACCACCAGCGCGGGCGGCGAGGCGTTGATGTCAGCCACGAAGACCACAGCCGCGGAGCGGAAGCCCGCCGGCACCTGGCTCAACACCAGAGTCAGGTCGACCATGATGCCGCCCGGCGTGGCTATGCCGGCCAGCGGGCTGATGTTGATCCAGTCGACGATCGGCACCGCGTCGCTGTCGCGGCTATCGCCGATGAACAGTTGACCCTCTTGCAGGCTGACGGTCTTGCCGGCCGCCACAGCCTGCTCGATCCGCCAGGCCGCGTCCGTGGACACCAGGCCCGCGTGCCAGGGCACATTCTGGCCGGTCACGGTCACCGTGCGCACGCCAGGGTTGGCGGGCGGGGTGTAGACCCAGGAAACCTGCGTCGGAGACACGGAGAACTGCGGCGCGGTCAAGGTCAGATTGACGGTGATCGTCTGCGGCGCGTTGCCGGCGCCGGGCGCGTCGATGCGAATCCGGCCCACGTGCGCGCCAGGCGCGACGCCGGCCGTGCTGACCTGAAGCTGCGCGGTGGTGGGGGCTGTGCCGTTGGCGGGCGACAAGGAGAGCCAGGCCGCGCCCTCGATCACCGTCGCGCTCCAGTTCAGCGTGCCCGAGCCGATGTTGGCGATGGCGATGGGCTGCGAAGCATTCTGGCCGATCTGGAGGTTCAGATCCAGCGCCAGCGGCGACACCGACAGCGTCGGCCCGGCCACGTGGCCCTGGCCGTCCAGATCGCCCACCGCGAAGTTGCCGGTGCTGGAGAAGGCGCCGTTGTAGGGCGTCGATGCCGTGTTGATATCGGGCTGCGTGTAGATCAGATACTGGTTGCCCGACATCACAATCACTTCGTCGCGGCCGTCCGCGTCCACATCGCCCGCCTGAATGCCATTCCACTGCGTCTGGCTGATCAGCTCGTTGAACACCGGCGTGCCCTGGTCGTTGCCATAGTTGCGGCTGGTCAGCGCGGCCTGGCCGGCGCCGGGGTTGTTGCGCAGCAGAAACACCTCTTTGTCGCCGCTGGCGTTGACATCGGCCAACGCCACCCAGCGGAACTCAGGGTTGAAGACCTCGCGCTCCTGGTCCTGCAGCTCAGGGAACTGCTGCTCCCAGCGGAAGACGAACATGGAGGGCAACGTCGCAGCAACCCCGGTGCGGGTCACCACGATCTCCGACTTGCCGAAGCTGTCCAACGTCACATCCCCCACCGAGACGGAGGTCCAGGGGAAGGCGCGGGTGAACTCGTTGATCGTCTGCCAGTTGTTGGCCGGATTGTAGATGATGATCTGGCAGTCGGGGCCTGAGTTGCGGATGCCCACCACCTGCTCGCGCGCGCCGGCCGAAGTGCCAATCACATTGCCGATGGCCAGATCGACCCACGGCGCGCCATAGTAGCCGCTGAAGGTGTGAACCCAGGAATTGTTGACGAACTTGAAAGCGAACATCTGGGTGCCAGCTCCGGACAGCTCCGCCAACACCAGCTCGTCCGCGCCGTCGCCGTCCAGATCGCCGGTGGCCACGTTCTGCCAGCGCTGGCCGGCCGTGATCGTAAAAGTGTGGTGCATTTCCGGCTCGCCGGGCGCGCGCACCGGGTCGTAGACGATGGCCTCGCCGCCGCGCAGGCCAACCACCTCGTCAGTGCCGTCGCCGTTGAAATCGCCAGTGGCCACATCGGTGAAGCCAGTCGCGAGCGACGACCAAGCCACCGGCTGGAAGCCAGCCGGGACGAAAGGATCGCGCGCTTCCAGCCGGCCATCGCTGGTGATGATCACCAGCTCGTCGCCGGTGTTGACCAGAGTGGCCTGTGGAGCCTCTGGCGCGGCCTGCGCCACAGGAACCAAGGCAAGGACGATCATCAAGATCGCCAGGGAACGTAGAACTACTCGCATTGTCATGCCTCCTCAAATATAGGTTCGATCCGTCAAGGTTTTGACTAACGCCAGACGTACCATCTCAATACATTGGGGAAGACTTCCGAAGTCTTATGGACTGTGAGCCCGTTTTGAACAAACCTGCGCAGACTTCGGAAGTCTCGACCCCGGTTTATTGAGATG
>JAJTXO010000539.1 GCA_021463315.1 Caldilineales bacterium
TGCCACGGCTCCAGCAGGTTGGGCAGCAGCAGCATCGCCTCCTCTGCCAGCGCTTGCAGCAAGGGCAGCGCCCGGCTCAGGTCCATCCCGGCGATCTTGACGGCAACCGTGACCGCGGAAAAGCGGCCGCGGCTGAAGTTGCGGATCAGACGCACATCGCCGTTGGGCACCACGTACAGCTCGCCGCTGGGGGAGCGCAGCAGGGTGGTGCGCACATTGACCGCCTCGACCACGCCGGCGATGCCCACCACCTCGACCTTTTCCCCGACCGCGTAGTCGTCGGCAAAGATCAGGCTGATGCCGCTGACGAAGTCGTTGACTACGTTGCGCGCGCCCAGACCGAAGGCCGCGCTGAACAGGCCGATGACCCAGATCAGGGTGTTGTTGTCGATGAACAGGCTGAGGCTGAGGATGCCGGCGGCGACGAAAGCCAACACCGAGATGGCGCTGGCGATCAGGCCGCTCAGCGTGGCCAGCCGTTCCGGCCGCAGGCGCTCCTTCGATGCGCTGGAGCGTCGCAGCCGCGCGGCGCGCCGGGCCAGGCGCGGCGCCATGCGCGAGATCAGCCAGGCGATGAAGAAGAAGAGCGCGATGAACAGAAGGTACTCCCACGGCGGCGCGCTTTGCGGGTCCGTGGGCAGTTGGTTCAGAAAGGGTAGAGTCATAGCAACACGTGGCCATCCAACCGATGCGGGATCACACCTGCGTCACCAACCCACCGCGCAGCCATCGCGCCGGGGATCGCTGCCCGCGATCAGCACGCGGTCGGCAGTGCGCCGGATCACCTGGCCGACGCCGAAAAGGGTGCGCTCCAGGCCAGCGGTGACTGCCAGATCGTGCCCCTGGGCGCGCAGGGCTGCGATCAGCGCGTCGCCCGCGCCGGCCTCGATGGCTACCCGGCCGCCTGGCTCTCCCTCCAGCAGGCAGAAACGCGGCGCGTCCAGCGCCTCTTGCGGCGTCAGGCCCAGGTTCAGCAGGTTGACCAGCACCTGCAGGTGGCCCTGGGGCTGCATGAAGCCGCCCATCACGCCGAAGCTGGCCCACAGCTCGTCGTCCTGGGTAGCCAGCGCGGGGATGATGGTGTGATAGGGACGTTTGCCCGGCGCCAGCCGGTTGGGATGATCGGGATCGAGGCTGAACAGCGCGCCGCGGTTTTGCAGGGCCACCCCCGTGCCCGGCGCCACCAGCCCGCTGCCGAAGCCGTGATAGAGGCTATTGATGAAGGAACAGGCGTTGCCCTGGCCGTCCACCACGCTGAGATAGACCGTATCCGAGCGGGGCGCAGGCTGGACCGGCCAGCGCTCAGCCGCCGGCAGCCCCGCGGCCGGGGCCAGATTGGCCCGCTGCTGGTCGATCTGGCTGCGCCGGCTGGCCAGATAGGCCGGCGTCAGCAGCTCCTCCAGCGGCAGCGCACCGAAGGCGGGATCGGCCACCCAGCGTCGCGCATCGGCCCAGGCCAGGCGCATGGCCTCGATCAGCAGATGCCAGCGCTCGGCCGGCGGGGCCGCGGCCAGATCGTCCTGGCTGACGATGCCCAGCGCCAGCAGCGCGGCCAGCCCCTGGCCGTTGGGCGGACATTCCCAGACCCGCAGCCCGCGGTAGGGCAGGGAGATCGGTTCGTCCCAGGTGGAGCGGTGGCTGGCCAGGTCGGCCAGCGCCAGCCGGCCGCCCTGTTGCTGCACGAAGGCAACGATGCGCTGGCCGGTCTCGCCCTGGTAGAAGGCTTCGGGGCCGCCTGCCGCGATGGCCTGCAGGGTGCGCGCCAGCTCGGGCAGGCGTACGATCTCGCCCCAGCGCGGCGCGCGGCCGCCGGGCAGCAGCTCCAGCCCCGAGGGCAGCCGGGCCAGCTTGGCCTCGCCGCGCTGCCAACTGGCCGCGATCAGCTCGCTGACCGGAAAGCCGTCGCGGGCGTATTCGATGGCCGGCTGCAAGACTGCGCTCAGCGGCATGACGCCGTGGCGGGCCAGCAGATCAGCCCAGGCGGCCACCGTGCCCGGCACGGTGACGCTGTGCGGGCTGTCCAGCGCGATCTCGGCCAGGCCGGCGCGGCGCAGATCGTCCAGGGTCAGCGCGGCCGGCGCGCGGCCGCTGCCGTTGAGCGCCGTGATCCGCCGCGGGCCTTGGGATCCCTCCTGCGGATCGAGGCCGGGGCGCGTCGAGGCCTGAGCGTCGTAGAACAAGGCGAAGGCGTCGCCGCCCAGGCCGGTGGACATGGGCTCGACCACGGCCAGGACCGCGGCTGTGGCCACGGCTGCATCGGCCGCGTTGCCGCCATCCAGCAGGATGCGCAGCCCGGCCATGGCTGCCAGCGGCTGGCTGGTAGCCACCATGCCGCGGCGAGCCAGCACGTTGGAGCGGCGGGAGGAGGCGTCGAGGGTGAGGGGGGGCATGGCAGGTAATGCGTAACTCGTAACATGTAACCCGGAATGGGGTGAGATGTGTGTGGCTATGGCAGGTAATGCGTAACTCGTGACCGGGAAAGCAATCCGCGATTCCGGGTTACGTGTTACGAGTTACGCATTTCTTCTCCCGCAGCCAGGTATACATCAACACTCCCCCGGCCACGGCCACGTTGAGCGATTCGGCCTGGCCGGGGATGGGCAGGCGGACCCAGGCGTCGACGTGGGGGATGACGTCGGGGGAGAGGCCGCGGGCCTCGTTGCCCAGCACCAGAGCCACGGGGCCCGACCACAGGCCATCGCCCCAATCTACGCCGCGATGGGCGTCGGCGCCCGCGATGCGCAGGCCGCGGCCGTGCAGGGCGGCCAGCGCAGCGGCGACATCGCTGGCGCGCAGCAACGGCACGTGAAAGATGGATCCCATGCTGCCGCGCACCACCTTGGGATCGAAGGGATCGGCGCACGGCTCCAGCAGCACCACCGCGGCCGCGCCCACCGCGTCGGCAGTGCGGATCAGCGTGCCCAGGTTGCCAGGATCTTGCAGGCGATCTAGCAGCAGGACCAGGTCATTGCCGCTGAAGCGCAGTTCATCCGGGCTGGCCTCGAACAGGTCGAAGGTGGCCAGCAGGCCCTCGGCCGCCTCGCGCTCGGCCAGAGCCTCCATCACGGCAGGGGAGACGGGCAAGAGTTCAGCCCCGGCAGTCTGGAGATGTTCAAGCACCCCCGCGGCTTCTGGCGTCAGTTTTTGGTAGCAAACGAAAACAACACGGGGGCGTGCGCCGGCGCGCAGTGCCAGATCCAACAGCTTTACCCCCTCGACAAGAAAGCGGCCCTGCTGTTGCCGATGCTTGCGTTCGGCCAGTTGCCGCGCCGCGACGATGCGCGGATTCTGGCGGCTGGTGATGAGGATGGGTGCGGGCATGACCGGCAGGAATGGCGTTGGCCAGTTCCCAGGCAAAGCGCGGCCGGCAGAGATCAGGATGCCCGCGGGGTTTGATCCACGTCGGCGACGCCGAGGCTGGCCAGGCGGGCGCGCAAGCGAGCCACCTCGACCTCGGCTGCTTCGGCCCGCTGCGCCTCCGCTTCGGCCCGCTGCGCTTCCGCTTCGGCCCGCTGCGCTTCCGCTTCGGCGCGCTGCGCTTCCGCTTCGGCCCGCTGCGCTTC
>JAJTXO010000054.1 GCA_021463315.1 Caldilineales bacterium
CGGCATGGGAGGGCACGCATGAGCGACCTGACTCGGACCGCAACCGCGCAGACGACGCATCCCAGCCAGAGTCCACTACCCAGCGGCCTGTTGCAGCGCCAATGCGCCTGCGGCCAGCACACGGCGACGGGCGAGGAGTGCGCGGAGTGTGCGAAGAAAAAGAGTGGCTTACAGCGGAAGCTTACCGTTGGCGCAAGCAATGATCCGCTGGAACGGGAAGCCGAGCGAGTGGCCAATACCATCGTGAACAGCGGTCCAGCGATCCAGCCGGTGACTACGCTTGCTGCGAGGTCACTTGTGCAGCGCCAGCCGGACGACGCGCAGAAACCGCGGGAGCAGCCGACCACGTTTCCGGTCGAGGAAAAACCCAAACATGGCCAGGAGAGAGAGGATGAAGAGAAAGAGAAACTCAAGACCGGCGCGCTGAAGGCCGCCGGCGAACTGGCCAAGCTGCTGTGGGATGGATTCTCGACATCTCAAATCGGCAAGCAAATCCTGGCTCAGAACGAACGAGACTGGAAGCCGGTCATCAAGTTCTTCGAGGACTTTGCGGCCAACTGGGCGGGTAAGGTCATCCTGGGAGCGGCGGCGGGGGGCGCGGCGACCGGAGCATTTCTTGGCGCCAGCTCAGCCCGTGACGCGAATGTCCTGCCTGACCCCGCCGTGGACAGTTCGGCCAAGCTGCTGGTCCCGAAGGACGAGAAGTTCTTTGCGCTTGAGTTGAACTGGGATTTCATCAGCTCTCCGACCGGCGTTACGATCAAGACACCCTGGCTCGATCTGCCCAAGATCGGCGGTGGGCCGAAAAGTGACGCAGCGGCGACGCTCCCGCCTGCCCCGAAGCTGATCAACCCGGTGCAAAGGATCCCGCGCATCTGCACGCCGGCCGACCCGCGCGGCGACAACGGCGAAGCCAATGCGCGCAGTGCGCAGATCTACACCTGGCTCTTGTGGAGACAGCAGCAGGATGCGGAAAAGATGAACGAACTGCTGCGAAAATATGCGCAGCCCATCCAGGCGCCGGGCGAAATCTGGCGGCCGGGTCAGCCCTATTCTTTCAGGGGTTCACAACCCAGTGTGATCAAACCGCTCTTCAAGCGTGCCGACGACGCCCCGGAGGTCATCGATCCGCAGGCCATCGAAGCAGGCCTGCAATCGTCCGCGCGCCCCCTCGACCCCGCGGTTCGAGCTGAGATGGAAATGCGCTTCGGCTACGACTTCAGCCACGTGCGCGTGCATACCGATGGGCAGGCCGCCGCCTCGGCGCGCGACGTGAACGCCAATGCCTATACTGTGGGACACAACGTGGTATTTGGCGCAGGCCGCTTCGCGCCGGAGACGCATGAGGGGCGGCGGTTGATTGCGCATGAATTGACGCATGTGGTGCAGCAAACTGGCGCATATAGAATTCACAATGATCAAATCACTGAAAAACTTGGTTTGTCTCCCGTTACACCCCGTAGCGCTGGCATTGGTTTGGCACACATTTCTGGCGGTAGTGCGATAAAAGCCGCTCGTGAACCAAGCTCAGATGACAGTCAAAGCCCTGAAGGAAATGGTAGCAATTTTACGCCTGCGCAAAAGGCACGACTTGCGCAAGCCAGACAGAATTTGAAACCGGATCCGCCTAGCATTGTTGGGGTACTAGTAGCTGAAGATGGTCGAAGTTTTGAATTTATGAGTGGGGGACCAGGCAGATTCTATGCACATATTGAGGGGAAGGCTGTTAAGAAGATGAATGAATTGGGAATACGGAAAGCAGGTTTGTTAGTGGAACTAGAACCTTGCCAGACCTGTGATAGAAGTGTGTACCCTTATGATCCTGGAAAGCCGAACGATTTGGGGCCGGAGACCCCGTTAGCTAGCTCCAAGACTGGAAAGCCACTTGAGAAACACCCACCCATGATCAACACGAGTCTAAATCGTGGTTCTGAATTGATCGTTGTTGGACCTGAATCAACTGGAATCTACCGGGGGGTCAAGAGTCCTCCTTCCGGTTTCATAGACGACGCCCCTTCCAAGTCACCTATCAGCGGAGCGCCACAGAAAACGATCCTCGCGTCCACGCCGCCAACAGCATCCGCAACCGCCCCGTCTGCTGAAAGGCCCACCACTCAAGAGCCACTTGCTCCGATTGATACTTCCGCAAAGACTCGCTTACAGACGGCTCCAACCCCAGCCGTGGGCAACCCTACTGCTTCGCCAAGTGAAGCTGCGTCCAGAACTGGTGCACGAAAGCCTCCTATATCGGGTGAGAGCCTACCGCTAGTGGGAGCTCACGGTCAACGAGTGTTCACAGGACGTCCAGCTTACTCCAATCCAGCTCCAAACCTCCTGACATCGGAGAGAATGCAAGTAAGACAAGAAAGAGGTCAAGCCATGGCGATGGCCATAGGGATGGCAATGGCAAAACTCGATGAGATTGGTAGAGCCGTGCAGAATAAGGATGCTCGCACCAAGATTGGAGCAACACGTCGGGAAATCATCGATGCGTTGCAGAAACAACCGGGAGTCGGTGCTGTCATTGAAGTCCAATTCTTGGAGCCTGAGCATCGTTTCCAGGATGTCTTCTGGCGCCTTACGACCGACGCGAACGCCGGTAGACCGACGTTCGTTGCGAACGAGGAAGGTCGGCAGCCACAGTACACTTTCATTTCTGTCGAGCCGATGCGTGATGCTTCTCCGGGAGACAAGGCAAACAAGACCGGGTCACAGTCATCACCGTCTATTGAGGTCAAAACAGGCGAGGAATTCATCGCCGCCTTTATGAAAGTGCGAAGCGCTGATCTCGTTGGGGCCGACACAATTTCTATTGAAATGTATGATGCAATCCAACGTGGCAAACACATTTTCGGTTTCACTGACGTTGCTGTGGGCACTGAGATCATCCGTCTGCCAGATTCCGCGTACGCTTCCATCGAGGCGGCAGTTGGAAGCCTTGCTGAAGGAACAGTTAGAAAGAACCTTGAGAGACTAAATCGCGGCATAGATACTCAACAAGCACGCCTAACCGAGAAGTTGAAGGATTGGTTTGGAGGTGCCATCAAGTTGACTGGTCACGAACTTGATCCGGCCCGGGCTCACTACGCGGCAGCCTCAAATTACCTGAATGGCAAGAAGTTCGGGCCAGCGCTCCAGTCGATCAATGCCGGTTATACCCAAGTCGAAGAGGTCTGGGCTGAACTCTACGAGTACGATTACGGGCATCGTCCAGTGGCTCCACCGATTTGGTGAGCTACTCTTCATTGCGCGCACAACAGGACTAGACATTCATGCGCTGGACCGCACAAACATCGATGAAAACCGTGGGCACGGTCAGGAGACCGGCCCGAGCGTGAGTTTTCAAGTCGGGACATCAAGAAGCGGCTAGCACTTTTGGAAACAATCCCATGACCAGAACCCTCCGCCTCCGCTCGTCCGGTGACGACGTCAAGTATTTGCAGGAACGGCTGAACGCGCTGCCGACCGCGCGACCGCTACTCCCCGCCGACGGCAAGTTCGGCGCCAAGACGCGCGATCGCGTCAAAGAATACCAGGGCAACAACGCGCTGCCTGTCGACGGCATCGTCGCGCCGCCCACCTGGGGCCAACTGCTGGGGCGCGCCGTCGCCAAGACGACCGGCTTCTTCGTCCTCGGCCGCGATCTGTACGACCGGCGCGGCGTCAAGGTGCTGCTGCGCGGGGTCAACAAGATGTCGGTGTTCGAACAGGCCGACGACTCCCGCGGCCAGATTTCGTTCCCTGAGATCAAACAAGCGGGTGCCAACACCGTGCGCATTGTCTGGGCGATCGCAACAGATCAGGGTCCCACCTCGACCGCGACGCTGGATGCGCTCATCAAGAACGCCAAGGCCAACCATCTGATCCCCATGATCGAACTGCACGACGCCACCGGCAACTGGGGCCGGCTGAACGATCTGGTCGATTATTGGACGCAGCCCGCGGTGGTGAGCATTCTGCGACGGCGCAAGGCCTATCTGCTGGTCAACATCGCCAATGAGGCCGGGGACCACACGGTCAGCCAGGCCGATTTCGTCGCCGGCTACACCAGCGCCGTCCAGCGGATGCGGGCAGCCGGCATCCACACCCCCTTGGTGATCGATGCCTCGAACTGGGGCAAGGACCTGGGGATGCTCAACAACACGGCGGCCGCGCTGCTGGCCGCCGACCCGGAGGGCAATCTGATCTTCTCCGTGCATCTCTATTGGCCCCTGGCCGATGGCGCCAACGCGGCCTTCATCCGCTCAAATCTGCAGCAGGCTGTCGATCTCGGCTATCCGCTGGTGGTCGGCGAGTTCTCGCAATTTGGCGCCTATTCGGAGAACCACCCGCTTGCCAACAAGTGCGGCCCGACCGGGGAAATCGATTACCAGACGATCCTGGCCGTCTGTCACGAGCTGCAGCTCGGCTGGTACGCCTGGGAATGGGGGCCGGGCAATGGCTACAACGATCCGCTGTGCGCCGTCATGGACATGACCCCCGACCGCCTGTTTGCCCATCTCAAGCCGGGCTGGGCGCGCGAGGCGGCATTGGACAGCCCGTTCGGCATCCGCCAGACGTCGGTGACGCCTGCTTCGATCTGAGCGATTCGAATAAGACCATGAGCACATTCCCCCGTTCGCCCCGCCTGCTGAAAGGCGGCATCGTCCTCATCGATCCAAATAGCTCGGCGGTGCAGCACATCATCGTCCTGCAGTACAACCCGGACACGCTGACGCGCACCTTGCAGGTCAAGGGCGTGGGCGCGGAGAGCGGCGACCGCTCCGAGGCGCTGCGCCTGAAGGGGCCGCCCACCGAGACGATCAAGCTGGAGGTCGAGATCGACGCTACCGATCAGTTGGAGCGCGCCGAGGCCCCGGCGACGCAGGTAGGCATCCATCCCCACCTGGCGGCGCTGGAGACCCTGGTCTATCCCAGCTACGCACAGCTACAGAGCAACAACCGGCTGGCTGCGTCGGGCAAGATGGAGATCGTGCCCATGGAGACGCCGCTGACGCTGTTCATTTGGAGCAAACAGCGTATCCTGCCGGTGCGCATCACTGATTTCAGCATCACCGAAGAGGCGTTCGACGCTGCCCTCAACCCGATCCGCGCCAAGGTCAGCCTGGGCCTGCGCGTGCTGAACGTGGATGATCTGAGCTTCAACCACAAGGGCGGCAGCATGTTCATGAGCTACTTGCAGCAGAAGGAGCAGTTGGCCAAGCAGCGCTCCGGGGCCGGCTCTTTCAGTTCCTTTGGCATTGGAGGCCTATCCTGATGGATGCGCAACAAGCATTTCAAGCTCTTTTGCAGCCGGCCGGCTTGCATGCGACTCTGTTTCCACCGTCCAGCCGCTACCACGGCATCGACACAGCCGTTTTGGGAACTGTCGACGGCCGGGAAGTGATCTACATCCGCCGCCGTTTCCTGCCGCCGCCGGAGCGCTTTGCCCTACTGCAAGAGCATGTCGTCACCCAGGGCGAGCGGCTGGACAACATCACAGCGCTCTATCTGGGCGATCCCGAGCAGTTCTGGCGGCTGTGCGATGCCAACGGCGCCATGCACCCTGCGGAGTTGGAGCAACTGGACCGCCGCCTGCGCATCACGCTGCCGGAAGGCTTTCCGGGGATGTCCGATGCTTAAGGGTATCAATCTCCAGCTTTACATCGGCCCGCTGGTGCCGATCCCGGCCTCTCGCGCGGTGATGGAGGCGCTCACCGATGTCACGGTGACGGTCAAAGACGTCGGCCGCAGCGGCTTTCAACTGTCGTTCAACGTCAGCACCCAGTCGCCGCTGCACACGCTCTTTCTGCTCACCGGCGGCGGCCCGATCAAGTTCCTGCGCGTCGTCATCGTCGCCATCGTCAACGGCTCCCCGCAGGTGATCATGGATGGCGTGGCTACGAAGCACGAGATCGTTCCCGGCAGTGACGCCGGGCACGCGATCCTGAAAGTCACCGGCGAAGACCTGTCGGCGCTGATGGACATGATCGATTTCAGCGGCTTTCCCTTTCCCGCCCTGCCGGCCGAGGGCCGGGTGGCGCTGATGCTGCTCAAATATGCCATCTTCGGTGTGATACCCCTGATCGTTCCCAGCCTGCTGATCGACATCGTGATCCCGACCAACCGCATCCCCGCCCAGCAGAGCACCGACCTGGACTACATCAGCGAGCTGGCCCGGCAGGTGGGCTACGTGTTCTACGTCGAGCCTGGCCCGGCGGTCGGCGTGAGCATCGCCTACTGGGGGCCGCAGATCAAGGTCGGCGTGCCGCAGCCGGCGCTGAGCACCAACATGGATGCCCACAGCAACGTGGAGTCGCTCCGCTTTTCGTTCGACAGCACGCAGAACGCGATTCCCACGCTGTATTACTACGAAGAGCTGAGCAAGGTGCCGATCGTCATTCCACTGCCGCCCATCACACCGCTCAATCCGCCGCTGGGTCTGCTGCCACCGATTCCCGTCCGCCTGGCGCCGGTGGGGCCCGATCTCTCCAAGCGCTCGCTGACTCAGGGCATCATGATGGGCCTCGCCAAGGCGGCCGAGTGGGCCGAGGTGGTCAGCGGCAGCGGCGAGCTGGACGTCTTGCGCTACGGCCGTATCCTCCAGCCGCGCCGCCTGGTCGGCGTGCGCGGGGCCGGCCTGGCCTATGATGGGCTGTACTACGTCAAAAGCGTGACCCACAAGATCAAGCGCGGCGAATACAAGCAAAGCTTCGAGCTCAGCCGCAACGGCCTGATCTCGACCATTCCCCAGGTGCCCGTATGAAAGAGAGCAATCGCTACTACGGCAAGTATCGCGGAACCGTGGTCAACAACATCGACCCGGAGCAGCGCGGGCGCATCATGGCCATTGCGCCCGATGTGCAGGGATTGATTCCGCTCTCCTGGGCCTTGCCCTGCGTGCCGATTGCGGGCAAGCTGGAGGGCACGTTCATGGTGCCGCAGATCGGCGCCGGCGTGTGGATCGAGTTCGAGCAGGGCGACCCAGAGTACCCGATTTGGGTCGGCGGCTTCTGGGGCAGCCCGCTGGAGGTGCCAGCCGCGGCCTTGGTCCCACCCGCAATTCCGCCGGGCCAGAACATCGTGATCCAGACGACCTTGCAGCACTCGTTGATCATCAGCGACGCGGCGCCCCTGCCGATCCCTGCGCCCATTCCCGCGCCCGCTCCGCCGGGAACGGGCGGCATCGTGCTCCGCAGCCCCAGCGGCGCTATGATCGTGGTCAACGATGCGGGCATTTTCATCCATAACGGCAAAGGAGCCTCCATCGAGATGCTTGGACCGAGCGTGATGATCAACAAAGTGGCCCTGGTGGTGACCTGACATGCCCGGCTTTCTGGTTCATCTCGGCGCACAGGTCGTCTGCGCGCATGGCGGTCACGCCACGCCGACGGCGCCCAACCCGCGCGTGCTGGTCAGCGGCCAGCCGACGGTGCTGGTGACCTCGCCCTATGCGGTCGTAGGCTGTGCGTTGCCCCCGCCGCCGGCAGCCAACGGGCCGTGCGTCACCGCCCAGCCGATTCCGCCGACAGGCACGTTGCGCGTCCTGTCCAACGGACAACCCTTGCTGGTGCAAAGCAGCCAGGCGATCTGCGCCCCCAGCGCCACGCCTGTCGTCGTCGGCGTCACGCAGATGCGTGTAGCAGCCATGTGAGGCCAACCATGAACATCGATTTTCCCTTTGCCTTTGACAGCCGCGGCCGCACGGCGACGGCCGGCGACGACGAGCATATCCGCGACCTGCTGGAGCAACTGATCTTCACCAGCCCTGGCGAGCGCGTCAACCGGCGTGACTTCGGCAGCGGCGTCTTGCAGTTGGTTTTTGCGCCCAACAGCCCGGAGCTGGCCGCTGCCTTGCAGTTCACCATGCAGGCAGCCATCCAGCGCTGGCTGGGCGATCTGATCGACCTGCGCGGCCTGGAGGTCAGCAGCGAGGAAGCCGCCCTGCGCATCGACGTGCAATACGTGGTGCGGCGCACCAACCAGGCGCAGACTGCCTCGTTCGACCGGGCCGTCTGACCATACGTATCGCTCGGGCCGGTCTCCGACCGTGCCGTCTGACAAGTATCGCTCGGGCCGGTCTCTGACCGTGCCGTCTGACAATACGTATCGCTCGGGCCGGTCTCTGACCGTGCCGTATGACAATGCGTATCGCTCGGGCCGGTCTCTGACCGTGCCGTATGACAATACGTATCGCTCGGGCCGGTCTCTGACCGTGTCCGATTCCGGAGGCGCTACCAGATGACTGCAATCAGCCAAGACGATGCACGACGGGCTGCCGTGCGCACCCACCGCAACGAACAGGGCCAGCGCGACCTCAACGGCCTGGACTACCTGGAGGTCGGCGCTGACCACACCTCGTTGACGGTCTATTTCCTGGGCAAGCTCTCGCGGCCGCTGCGCGAGGATCGCGACGCGCTCAAGCAGGCCGTGCGCATCGAGGGCGGGCGGCGCATCCGGGACATCCGGGTATTGGACGTCGTAGCGCACCATGACTCCGACCCGGAGCGCGACGACTTTATGGTTGTGCGGGTCGACAAGCCTGGCGACCACTCGACCTATACGCTGCGCACGGTGGGCCTGCAGGGCATCGACCCGCGCTACGACCGCATCCCCTTCTCCTTCATGGTGGATTGCACGAGCGATTTGGACTGCGGGCCGGCCGCCCCCACGGAGCCGCCAGCGCTGCCGGGGCCGGAGATCAGCTACCTGGCCAAGGACTACACCAGCTTCCACCAGTTGATCCTCGACCGCCTGGCGCTGCTGATGCCCGGCTGGCAGGAGCGGCACGTTCCCGACATCGGCCTGGCCCTGGTGGAGCTACTGGCCTACACTGGCGACCAGCTCAGCTACTACCAGGACGCCGTCGCGACCGAAGCCTACCTGGACACGGCGCGCCAGCGTGTCTCCGTGCGCCGCCACGCTCGCCTGGTCGATTATCACCTGGGCGAGGGCTGCAACGCGCGGGCTTGGGTCTGCCTCGAAACCAACGACGACCTGCCCGAGCTGCCGCCAGGGATCCGTTTTTCGACCGCTCCGGGCGACGCGGCCGAGGTCTTCGAGCCGTTGCCCGGCCAGTCGCTGCGCCTGGTCGCATCCCACAGCCGCATCGATTTCCATACCTGGGGCCAGCGGAGCTGCAGCCTGGCCCCAGGGACCACCTCGGCGACGCTGCTGGATCATTGGGTCTACCGCGACGAAGCGCCGGCGCCGGGCCAAGAATCAGCCAGACGAGGCGCCGCCTATCAGCAGATGCAGCCCAAACAGCCGCCGGCCGAGCCTCGCCCGATCAACCGGCAGCGCGTGGAACGCAGCCTGGACCTGCGGGCTGGCGACGTGCTGATCTTTGAGGAGCTGCTGGGCCCCCGCACAGGCATCGAGCCCGACGCAGACCCGGCCCACCGCCACGCCGTATGTCTGACCCGGGTAACGCTGGGCGAGGACGCGGTCGTCCCGCAGACGCTGCAGGCCAGCGGTGCGGCGATCGAGCTGCCGACGCCGGTGGTGGAGATCGAGTGGGCCGCGGCCGACGCCCTGCCCTTTCCACTCGTTCTCTCGGTGGTCGTGCCCAACGCGACTTGTCAATACGTCGAGCACATCAGCGTCGCGCGCGGCAACGTGGTGCTGGTGGACCACGGCCGCACCGTCCAGCCGGCTGAGGAATTGGGCGTCGTTCCGCCCGGGTCGGAGCTGCTCGACTGCCGCTGCGACGGCCAACCGGGCGATGTGGCGCGCACGCCTGGGCGTTTTCGCCCTCGCCTCCCCACTGCGCCGCTAACCTACCGCCAGGCCCCGCCAACCAGCCGGGCGCGGGCTTCGGCCTTGTTGCAACAAGACCCCAGTTTGGCCCTCCCGCAAGTGTGGCTCCATAGCGCCTTGCCGGGGCAGACCAGCCAGCGCCCGTGGGAACCGCGGCCTGACCTGCTGAGCAGCGGGCCGGACGAGCGCCATTTCGTGGTCGAGGTGGAGAACGATGGCCGCGCGCGCCTGCGTTTCGGCGACGACGAGCTGGGTGAACAGCCGGAGGCTGGCGAGGTCTTTTGGGCCGGCTATCGCGTCGGCAACGGCCCGGCTGGCAATGTGGGTGCCGAGGCGATTGCTCATGTGCTGTGGCCGGAGGGCGCAGCGGGCGCTCGCATCGACCGGGTACGCAACCCGTTGCCGGCTTCCGGCGGCGTCGCGGCCGAATCGATGGCCGAGGCGAAGCTGATGGCGCCGGGGGCCTTCCGCAAGTCCGTGCAGCGGGCGGTAACCGCTGATGACTATGCCCGTCTGGCCGAGCGCCATCCCGCCGTGCAGCGTGCGGCGGCCACGCTGTCCTGGACCGGCAGTTGGTACGAGGCGGAGGTGGCCGTGGACGCCTGGGACAGCGAGACCCCGGATAAGCGCCTGCTGACGGCGGTCAAGGGCAGCCTGCACCGCTACCGACGTATGGGCCACGACCTGCGCGTGGAGGCCGCTCGCACCGTCCCACTGGCCATCACGCTGGAGGTGTGTGTGTTGCCCGGCGTCCTGCGCAGCCAGGTCAAGGCCGCGCTGTTGGACGTGTTCAGCAGCGGCGTGTTGCCCAACGGCCGCCTGGGCTTCTTCCACCCGGACCAACTCACCTTCGGCGATGGCGTCTACCTGAGCCGGCTGGTGGCGACCGCCCAGGCTGTGCCTGGCGTCGAGAGCGTGCGCGTCACGCAGTTGGAGCGGCAGTTCGAGGGGCCGAACGGCGAGCTGGCCGACGGCCTGCTGCCGCTGGGATCGGATGAGATCGCCCAGGTGGCCAGCGACCCTGATTTCCCCGAGCACGGCCAGCTTATGCTGGTGTTGAAAGGCGGACGATGAACCATGGCGACTAATCGCAGCGCTTCCCCCGCAGCCATGGGCGTCGAACCGACGACCCCGGCAGCCATCGCCAACCGTCCCGGGCTGCCGGCGCTGGCCTACCGCGTCGGCGTCCATGCCAGCTTCTACGCGGCCATGCAGGCGCGGCTGGCCAGCGTCTTCGTGGACGCGCCCTTTGACGAGGTCGACGAGCACGGCGTGCGCCAGCAAGGCGTGGATCGGCTCTATCCGCTGCGCGGTCAGCGCCAGCGCCGCTTCGAGCCAAGTGAAGGCGACGCCGGCGCGCAGCCCCTGCCGCTGGAACAGGTGCGGCGCGGGCTGACGACGCGCGCCAGCGACGATCCTGCGCTGGCCCTGCTGGACGGCTGGGCCACCGTGGCCGATGTGCTGACCTTCTACCAGGAGCGCATCGCCAACGAGGGCTATCTGCGCACCGCTACCGAGCGCCGTTCGGTGCTGGAGCTGGCCCGGCTGCTGGGCTATGCTCCGCGGCCCGGCGTGGCCTCGACTGTCTACCTGGCCTACACCATCGACGACAACCTTCCAGGGACTGCGCTGATCGACGTAGGCGCACGGTCACAGAGCGTGCCGGGGCCGGGCGAGCAGCCGCAATCCTTCGAGACCGTGGAGAAGCTGGCAGCGCGCGCCGCCTGGAACCTCCTGCAGCCGCGCATGAGCCAACCCCAGGTGCTGGCCAAGGTGCTGGAGAACCGAGTGATCTATCTGAAGGGGGTCGCTGCGAATCTCAAAGCCAACGACGCGCTGCTGGTGCGCGGTAGGGTGACGCCAGCCACTGAACCAAAGCTGATGCGGGTGGTGAAGGCGACGGTTGATCCCCAGGCAGACCGGACGAAGGTCCTGCTGGCGCCCTGGGAGGAGGCGTTCACGCCGCCCCAAATCCAGCCAGTTGGGGGCGATGCGTTGGCCATTGCAGCCGCAGCGCCAGGCGACCGCCAGGACCCGCTGCGCACGGTGATGACCGGCCTCAACCAGCCTCCGTCGCTGCCGCTAGCCAACGCCCTGCAACTGCGACGCGACCTGGGGACGGCCTTTACGTCGGGTGGCGATGCCAACTTGCAGGTGGTCAACGCCCTGCATCCTGAGCTACACGGGAAGCTGGCGACGGCACTGGGCAACGTGCAAGCGACGCCGGCCAACGACCTGGAAGTCTACGCCCTGCGGCTCAAGACCGGTGTCTATGGCAGCAGCGCGCCGGCCAAGCCGGTGCTGGATAGCCAAGGCAGAGTCATTGGCAGCGAGGATTGGCCGCTCCACCCTTATGCCCTTGCACTACGCCTGACAGGTTCGGCCTTGAGTGGGCACGATGTGAATGAAACCCATGCCCTGGTGCAGATTACATCAGAAGGCCAGACATTTGGCCAGCAGATCCGTTTGCCTGCCGCGGACACCCACCAAGAACTGACTCTGGGCGCAACCTATAAAATCGCCATAGAATACGACCTGAACGATCCGCCGCGCAGACTCACTTTCAGCGTGCTGAACGACAGCCACCGTATCGAGCTTGCCATCAATGAGAACAGGTCCGTGGATGTCTTGGCGGTGCGTGATGGGGAGCAAGGTGAGTTGAACACACATCTGGCCCCCGGACAGCGCGCCAGCCAGTTCACCGGAGACCGCACGCTGACCACTGTCTACGAGACAGAGAGCCCGGACGGCCCTCAATTAGGCACGCTCATCGTAGAGGACGAGGTGTACCTGGCAGCCAAACCCCAGAACGTCGTAGCGCTCGACGGCGTCTACGACCAGATCGCTCCTGGAAGCTGGATCGCGATCCCCGGTCGGAGCAACCACCATGACCCGGTTGTGACCCAGGTGGCGAATGCCCAGGCCGTTGGCCGCAGCAGCTTCAACTTCCCCGCCAAGGTGACTGCGCTCACCCTGGGCGAAAAGTGGCTGGGAGACGAAGACCGCTGGCTGGCCGACATTCGCGACACCATGGTGCTGGCGCAGAGTGCGCAGCTTGAGCTGGTCGAGGAACCGATCGAGGAGCCCATCTGCGGCGGCGACCAATGGATCGAGTTGGGTGGAATCTATGGTGAGCTGCAGGCCGGCCGCTGGGTGATCGTGGCCAGCGAGCGCGAGGACATCAAAGACGCGACAGGCAAGCCAGTCCCAGGGCTGCGCAGCG
>JAJTXO010000540.1 GCA_021463315.1 Caldilineales bacterium
CTCCCGTCACTCTCAGAGTCAAGGCGACCTTGCAGGAAGTTCTATTCGGTTGTTAAAATGCCATCGGTGACACGCGTCGGTTGTATCCCGTATGTCACGGGTTACGTTTCACCCAGAACACCCGGTGTCGCGCACACAAAGCACTCCAATCCGGGTTACGTGTTACGCATTACGGGTTACGCTATATCTGCAACAGCTCGCTCTGCCCCGCCTCGCCGTTCATCGCCGGCATCTCGGCCGCGGGGTAGGAGCCGAGCAGCTTGACGAAGGCCGCGCGGGCCAGCAGGCTGACCAGCGCCTGCTGACAGGCCGGATCTTGCCAATGGCCGTCGAAGTCCAGATAGAAAACGTAGTGCCAGGGGCGATTGCGCCGCGGCCGGCTCTCGATCTTGGTCAGGTTGATGCCCCGGCTGGAGAATTCGTTCAGACAGGCCACCAGCGAGCCAGGCTCATGGGTGACGGCGAAAACCAGCGAGGTTTTGGCCTTGGCGGTGATAGGGGGCTCGCCCCGGCCGATGACGAAGAAACGGGTGTAGTTCGAGGCCAGATCCTCGATGCCGCTGGCCAGCACCTCCAGCCCATAGGTTTCAGCCGCCAGGCTGCTGGCAATCGCGGCCACGCCCGGCTCCGGGTTGGCCGCCAGCTCCTTGGCGCTGCCGGCCGTGTCGTACCAGGTGACAGCCTTCAGGCCGCGCTGGCTGAGCCAGCGCTCGCACTGGGCCAGCGCCTGGGGATGGGAACGCACCGTGTGGATCTGCTCCAGCGCCGCGCCGGCTGGGGCCAGCAGGTTGTGGCGCACCCGCACCAGGATCTCGCCCCAGGCCCGCAGGTCGTGCTCCAGCAGCAGGTCGTAGGCCCGGTTGATGGAGCCGGCCAGCGAGTTTTCCACCGGCAGCACGCCATAGTCCGCCTCGCCGCTTTCGATGGCCGCGAAGATGCCCTCGAACGCGGCGCAGGGCAGCGTCACGATGTCTGTGCCGAAGTGTTGGCGCGCGGCCTGCTCGGAATACGCGCCATGCTCCCCTTGAAAAGCAACGATTTTCATGCGTGTCTCCTTCTTGGCCGACCGTTGACCTTGCCATTGATCGACCTGTTGCTGGATCCAGCCGTCCAGATCTTCGTTGGCCACCGGCGGCAGATCGGCCTTGTCTGGCCGCAGATGGCGTGCCGCACGCAGATAGACCGGGACGATATCGCGCGGGTGCTTGTCGGTGTTCCAGTTGATCAGCACCCGCACGCAGCGCGGCAGGCCGCCCGGCACGTCCATCTCATGGCCGCACATCAAGGCCGTGTCCAGCCAACCCAACTGGCGCGCGGCCAGGGCCGGGTATTCCGCGGTCAGATCGCGCGTGGTAGAGAAGACCACGCTGGTCACCTCATCGGGCCGGATATCGTTGAGGTGGATCAGCAGGGCCAGCATACGCCGCGTTTCCCTGAGGATCGCCTCGGACGTATTCTCATCGACGCTAGTAGCGCCGCGCACACCTCGGCAGGGCATGGGGAACTCCTTGGAATGATGCAGGATGGATGGGTGACGTAACTCGTAATGCGTAACTCGTAACCCGGATTGGTGGAAAGAGGGTGTGGGGATGAAAGGTGGTGTTTGTGACGTAATGCGTCACTCGCCATGCGTAATTCCTCACACCTCCATACAATCTCACGACTCAGCGAGACAGCCCGCGATTCCGGGTTACGTGTTACGTGTTACGAGTTCCTCGTTGCGCATCAAAAAAGCGTGGGCTATGCGCTCCACGCTTTCTGATCGGTCTCCTGGCTCGTCGTTGGGTCAAGGCGTTAAGTCAGTCTGGCGTGAAGCGCGCGGCATTGGCTGCTAAAGTAGCCAAAATAAAAAGCGCGCCAGGAAACATCCAGGCGCGAAACCAACGCAAACACAGCACGCTCGCCGTGAGCGGTCCATGAACTGGCAGGCTGTGAAGCGGATGGGCTGATCATTGGGACAGACACCTCTGAACCGAAAGTCTGGCGATGGTAACACAGAAGCGGGAGACTGTCAAAATGAGGGGGAAAGGGGCGCAGCCTGTGACGAGTAACCCGTAACTCGTAACTCGTAACCCGGAATCGCGGGCGGTGTCTCCGATGGCGAGTTGATGACGAGTAACCCGTAACTCGTAACTCGTAACCCGGAATCGCGGGCGGTGTCTCCGGTGGCGAGTTGATGACGAGTAACCCGTAACTCGTAACTCGTAACCCGGAGATTGCGGAGAGCGTCTCCGGTTCCGGGTTCCGGGTTACGGGTTACGGATTACGGGTTACGGGTTACGGGTTACGGATCCCGGGCCGCCCCCTCATCGCCGGTAGTCGCCGAAGTTGACGTTCTCCAGCGGGCGGTTGCTGCGCAGAATCGTGGTCAGCACGTTGGGCGTGGAGGAGGCAAAGCCCGGCGCGTCAGTTTGGACGACGATGTAGAGGCCCGGCGTCAGACCGCTGAACTCGTACTCGCCTTGCAGATCCGTGGTGGTGCGCGCCACCTCGATGCGATTCTGGGTGTAGAGCGTCACCCGCACGTTGGCAATGCCCGGCTCTCCTTCGGCCGCGCGCCCCCCGTCGCGGTTGGCGTCCAGAAACACCACACCCCGGATGGCATCGACCGCGGGCGGCGCAACCGTGGCGGTGGGCGCGACGGTCGCGGTCAGCGGCGCCGTGGCCGTCAGCGGCGCCTGCACCCCCAGCGTCACCGGGATCGTGTTGGTGATGGCCGGCGTGGCCGTCAGGGGCGTCGTCGTTGTGATCGGCGCCGTGGTCGTCAGCGGCGCGGTGGTTGTCAACGGCGCCGTGGTCGTCAGCGGCAGCGTCGCCGTGAGCTGGCGCGTGGCCGTGGCGGGCAGCGTGGCCGTCAACGGCGTCGTCGCTGCCGGCGCTTCGTCGGCCAGCACAGAGGCCAGCAGCGCCTGCATGCCGTCCAGGAAACGCTGCGCCCGCTCCGCGCTGACGCTGACCACATCCACCCGCTGGGTCAGAGTGGCCACATCGCCAGCCACCAGCCCCACCGTGTCGCTCACCGTGGCCACCGAGCCCTGCAGCCCGGCCACATCCGCCTGCAGCACCGGCAACGCCTCAGCCCGCACCTCCAAGTCCTGCACCTGGCTGACCACGCCCGTCACCTCGCCAGCCAGCGCGCTGTGGCTCTCGCCCTGCGCGGTCACCTCGTCCTGCACGCCGGCCAGCCCCTGCTGCAGCGCGCCCACGTTGCTGCCCAGGTCGTCGGCCTGGCGCTCATAGGCCGTCACCGTGGCCTGCAGCGCAACCATGCTGCTGCGCGGCGCATAGCTCAGGCCCTGGTTGGAGATCAGCAGAAAGCCCAGGGTCAACAGCACCCCCAGCATCGCGCCAAAGGTCGCGCCCAGAACCGCCAGCAGACAGCCGTTGGAGCTCTTGGCCGTCGTCCCCTCGACCAGCACGGGCTGGCTGGGGGGTGGCGGCGGAGGGGCCGCGGGAGGTTCCGGAGCTGGAGCGGCCACGATCACCGGGGCCGCGGCCGCCTGACTGGCAGCATCAGCCGCCGCCGCAGCAGCTTGACCGGCAGCATCAGCCGCC
>JAJTXO010000541.1 GCA_021463315.1 Caldilineales bacterium
CCGGTCTCCGACCGAGCCCGCCGATTTTCATCCATCGGAGTGCCGGCAGGCCGGCGCGGCGCCTGCTTAGGAAATAGAAAATAGGAAGGAGTGCAACGAGTGCGCAGCCTCCCGAAGCGCAGCGGAGCGGACTGGAGGGTGGGCCGACCGAGCCTGCGCTGAGGTTGGCGAAGCAGCGCTGCTCCCTCACCCGGCGCTCACGAAAGCCTCCAGATCGAGACAGCGCAACAGCCGCGCCTCGGCATCGGCCGGCATCGGCTGCGCCGGCAGATCGTGGTAGAGCAGCACGGTCTTGCGCAGCGTGTCCACCACGATCCGGCAGTTCTCGCATTCGTCCATATGGCGTTCGATCTCGACGCACAGGGTCTCGTCCAGATCGCCATCCACATAGTCGCTGAGATCCTTGAGCAACTGGCGGCATTCGCCGTGATCGTGGTCGTGAGGGTTCATGCTGCGGTCTCCTGGGCTGGGTCGGCCAGATAGCCGGCCAGCCGCTCGCGCAAGGCCAGCCGCGCCCGGTGCAGCCGCACCTTCAGCGCGGTCTCGCTGATCTCCAACGCCTCGGCCGCCTCCTGCGTGCTCAATCCCTGGATGTCGCGCAGGACAAACGCGGCCCGCAGCGAGGGGGGCAGGCTTTCGACGGCCTCTTCCAGCACCTGGCGCAGCTCCAGCGACAGCGCCTGGCGGCTGGGGTCGATGGACCAATCGCCCAGTTGGCGGGGCAGCAGATCGCCCTCCTCGCTCATCTGCGGCTCGTCCAGCGACACCACATCAGCGCGGCGCTTGCGCAGCCGCATCAGCGCCGCGTTGGTGGTGATGCGATAGAGCCAGGTGCTGAGCTTGCTGCGACCCTCGAAGCTGGTCATCTTGCCGCAGGCGCTGATGAAGGCCTCCTGCACCGCCTCTTCGGCCTCGTCTGCGTCGCCCATGATGCGCAACGCCACCGAGTACATCTGGCTGCCATGTCGTTTGACCAGGCAGGCGCAGGCGTGTTTATCGCCGGCCAGCAGCGCCTCGATCAGCGCGGCTTCGTCGGCGTACAGGTTGAGGTCGATAGTCAATCCTGCCATTGGGATGGCGCTCCTGCCAAAAAAGTTACCGAGCGACGGAAAGACTTCGGAAGTCGCCGCAACAGAGTTGAATCGAACCTTGCGCCGCGAAACGGCGTCCGCTTGAGTGCTGCGGCGACTTCCGAAGTCTTAGGCTGATGAAACCTTGCCGCGGCGCCCTGCATCCAAAACCTAATGTCAGTAGATCAGTATCATCTCAATGGGGAAGACTTCCGAAGTCTTATGGACTGTGAGCCCGTTTTGAACAAACCTGCGCAGACTTCGGAAGTCTCGACCCCGGTTTATTGAGATGACACGTAGATCACGATAAGAATCGGTTATACAGAGCACTAAAGGAGAATTCACCATGTCAACCGCAACGCTGGGCATCACCACCGTGGTGCCGTGGGACTACGATCAGGCCGTCGAGCAGGCCAAGGCTGCGCTCAAGGAACAAGGTTTCGGCGTGCTGACCGAGATCGACGTGCGGGCCACCATGCGGGCCAAGCTGGACATCGATTTTCAGCGCTATGTGATCATCGGCGCCTGCAACCCGCCGCTGGCCCATCAGGCGCTCACGGCCGACAAGAGCGTCGGCTTGATGCTGCCGTGCAACGTGGTGGTCTACGACAACGGCGACGGCAGCAGCACCGTCTCCGCGCTCAACCCGATGACCGCCATGAGCGTGGTGGGCAACGCGGGCCTGGACGCCATGGCCACCGCCGCCACCGCCAAATTGACCGCGGCCATCGAGCAGCTTGGCCGGTTGGCCGCGGCGTGACTGATTCGGTCAGCCGGAGAGACGTTTAGTGACTGTCCGTCAACACCCTCGCAGGTTGGCTCGGTCAGAGAGTCGTTTAACGTCCGGCGAACTGCGGCCCCAACACGCGGCTGAGCAGCTCCACCAACGCCTGGTCGTTGCTGACGGCCAGCGCCAACAGGCCATCCTGGCGCCAGAAATGCGGCGCGGCCGCCCAGGTCAGCGGTATGCCGGCGATGCTGCCCGCGTTGGGGGCCAGCGTCGCCACATCCGCGCCCAGCGCAGCCGCATCGGCATATTCGAACAACTGCACCGGCTGGCCATCGACCCGCACGACGACGCCGGGGACGGAGAGATAGGGCTTGGTGATGCGTCCCGGCGTCACCTGCACCTGCGCGCCTGCGTCCGCCAGCTCTGACAGCAGCGTTGCGACGCTGAAGGCCGCCGCGGGGGCCGGCGCGGTCGGGGTGGCGGCCGGCGGCGCGGGGGTGGCCAGGCTGGTGGTGTCCGTCGCGGCCACGGTGGCCGTCAGCGCGGGGCTTGGCGTCAAGGCTGGGGCCGCGGCTAGTTCAGCGTCGCTGAAGGTTTCCTCCAGCGCGCTGGCCAGGGTCTGGAACCACTCCGGCAGCGCGCCGGCCTGGCCGCGCACCGTGGCGCCGCCCAGTAGATTGCGGTAGGTGACAGTGTAGGTCACGCAGTCGGCGCACGGCTCGGCCGGCGTGTAGTCGCCCGCGTGCCCGCGCAGGTCGGCGCGCTCCACCAGCCGGGTCAGCGTCGCCATCTCTTCGCGCGTCAGCTCCCCTTCCACCACCCGGCCCGCGCCGGCCAGGCTGTAGCTGCGATCCAGATTGACCAGCGCGCGCAGCTCTGCGCCGGGCTGGCTGCGCACATATTCCAGCACAACGATAGAGGGCGCCTCGGTCGCGCTGGGCGCGGCGGCCGTCTGGCTCAGCGCGACGGTGGCTGTGACCGCGCTCGCGGGCGGCGGCAGGGGCTGGAGCCGGGTCGGGTCGGGCGTCAGCAGCAGATTGGTCAGCAGCGGCAACAGCGGCTGCAGCCAGGCCGGCGCCGAGCCATCCTGGGTGAGCACCTCGCCCTGCAGCAGCACGCCCCGCCGCCGGATGCGATATTGAAAGGCATCGGGGATCGCCTTCGTCGGCGGCGCGGTCTGAGCCGCGTTGCGGTAGAAATCGGCCGCATCCAACGCGGCGCTGAGCTGCGCCTGCTCGGCCGCGCTCAGTTGGAACACCGCTGGCTCCTGGTCGCGCCGCTCCAACAGCACGTGGCCGTCCAGAAAAAGCTGGGCGCGCTCCGCCAGGCCGGCGATGCCGCCGCTGCGCTCCAGGTCGAGGATGACATAGGCGGCCGAATCGATGCCCAGGGCCGCGGCCGGATCGCCGCCGTTGCCGCCAGCCAGCGGCTGAAGCTGCACGCCGTCCGCGGTAGTGGTGACACAGCCCGCCAACAGCAGGCCCAAGATCAACAGCATCATACTGAGCAGAGCAACTTTGGTCGCACGCATTGCACTCAGTCTCCTTCAACGGTGGGTTTGGAATGGCGCCCAGTATACCATGATGCAGGCCAGGCCGGCCAATAGGAGCGAACTGAGCAAACTCAACTCTCCCCCTCACTGCCCCTGCACCACGATCACATGCAGCTTGCCAGGCCCGTGGACGCCAAAGACCGGCGTGACCTCGATGTCGGCGCTGCGGCTGGGGCCGGTGAGCAGGGTGGTGATGGGCG
>JAJTXO010000542.1 GCA_021463315.1 Caldilineales bacterium
GAGGATCAGCAGCGGCGCTTTTTGCCCACGGTGATGCGGGTCGACGCCCCCTTCACTGGCATCTATCCCACGGCCAGCGCGGCCAGCCCACCCGGCGACAGCCTGCCTGGCTTCTTTCTTTTCTCAGCGCCCTGGCGCGCGGCTGCTGGGCTGGCTGTGGTGCGCGCCGACCTGGTGCGCCAGTCCACCGGCCAGCCGGCCGCGCACGCGGTGCTGGCGCTGGAGGTGGAGGAGAGCGGCGCGTGGCACGGCGTCGCCGACGAGGCCGGCCGGGTGGCCGTCTTCTTCCCGGTTCCTCCCTTTCAGGCCACGCCGGGCAGCTCGCCGCCCGGCCCGCAGGCGCCGCCGGCCGAGCAGCAGTGGGCGGTGACCGTCCGCGTGCTCTTTCAGCCGTCCAATCTGGCGACGCCCGCCGGCGCCGATACGCCCGACCTGCGCACGATTCTGACCCAGGCGGCCGGCCGGGTCTGGCCGACGGCCGCTGGCGCGCCGGCGGCGCAGTTGAGCGCTACCCTGAACTTCGGCCAGGACCTGATCCTGCGCAGCGCGGGCCAGCCCGACGGCGCACTTTTGATCGACATAACGTAAATCCATCGCGTGCAGCTTACCACCTGCCACCTTTAGGAGGTCGAACGATGCCAGAGTATCTTGCCCCAGGCGTATACATCGAAGAGGTCAGTTTCCGCGCCAAGACCATCGAGGGGGTCAGCACCAGCACGGCTGGCTTCGTCGGCCCGGCGCGCTACGGACCGACCAGCGGGGAGCCGGAGCTGCTGACCAGCTTCGCCGATTTCGAGCGAATCTACGGCGGTCTGGATCCCCTGGACTACGGCGGCGCCAGCGCCACCAACTTCCTGGCGCACGGCGTGCGCGCCTTCTTCGAGGAGGGCGGACGGCGGCTATACGTGGCGCGCGTGGAGGCGGGCGATGGCGTCCACGCCACGGCCAACAACCAGGTCATCGTCTCGCCGCCGCCCGACCGCATCGACATCAACGCCCGCTTCCCCGGCCGCGCCGGCAACCTGCGCGTCACCTTCCTGCCGCGCATCAGCGACAACCTGCTGATCAACGACCCGGTGACGGCCCAGCGCACCATCCGGCGCGTCCAGCCGTTCGACTCGGTGCTGGTGGTCGGCGCCGGCAGCCCCCCCTCCGTGACCCTGTACGATGTGGTGCGCAGCGGCGACGATCTGGTCTTGCAGCGGCCGGGCCAGGCTGTCGAGCCGTTCAGCAGCTTCGATCCGGCCAATCAGCAGGTCTTTCTGTTGACGGTGGATGTGGCCATCGAGCGCCCCATCACCCGGCCCAAGCGACCGCGCGAGCGCTACACGCTGCCGGAGGTGCTGGAGGGCTTCAGCTTCCACCCGCGCCACGCCAACGCGCTGACCACCTACTTCGACACCGCGCCCACCTCACGCCGGCTGGCGCTGGAAGTGCCCATCGCGGTCGAGCCGGCCGTGGGAACTCTGGACACCGGGGCCGAGATGGCCGAGGCGCTGCTGGGGGATGGCGTGATCGAGGCGGTGGTGAGCCTGAGCAGCACGGCCGAGCAGCGCCAGCAGGTCTACCGGCTGGAGGGAGGGACCGACGGCAGCCTGCCGGCGGCCGCCGACTATGCCGGCGATGCGACCACCACCGCCAAGAGCGGCCTGGCGGCCTTCGAGGACCTGGAGGATATCTCCATCGTGGCCGCGCCGGGCTACTCGCAAGGCTACTCCAACGGCAATGTGCTGCGGGTGGCGCAGATCCAGGCCTACCTGATCTCGCACTGCGAGCGCATGCGCTACCGCATCGCGGTGCTGGACTCGCCCGACGACCAGACGGTGGGCGGTGTGCGCGGCTTCCGCGGCCAGGTGGACTCGACCCACGGCGCGCTCTACTATCCCTGGGTCAAGGTGGTGGACCCGGTGACCGAGGATGAGCTGCTGTTGCCGCCCAGCGGCTTCGTCTCTGGCATCTACGCCCGCAACGACGTGGAGAAGGGCGTGCACAAGGCGCCGGCCAACGAGGTGGTGCGCATGGCGGTGGGCTTCGAGTTCCTGCTGAACAAGGCGCAGCAGGACGTGCTCAACCCGGAGGGGGTCAACTGCTTCCGCTTCTTCGAGGGGCGTGGCTATCGCCTGTGGGGCGCGCGCACCATCAGCTCCGACCCGGAGTGGAAGTACGTCAACCTGCGCCGCTACTTTGCCTATCTGGAGCGCTCGCTGGAGCGCGGCACGCAGTGGGTGGTGTTCGAGAACAACCACGAGCCGCTGTGGGCCAACGTGCGCCGCACCGTCGAGGACTTCCTCTTCAACGAGTGGAAGTCGGGCCATCTGATGGGCGAGAAGCCGCAGGAGGCCTACTTCGTGCGCTGCGACCGCTCCACCATGACCCAGAACGACATCGACAACGGCCGGCTGATCTGCCTGATCGGCGTGGCCCCGGTCCGCCCCGCCGAGTTCGTGATCTTCCGCATCGGGCAGTGGACGGCGGAGCGAAGAGGATGAGTCGTAACTCGTAACTCGTAACCCGGAATGGAGTGATGTGTGTGTGAGGATGTTGGTGGCGTAATGAGTAACGAGTAATACGTAACCCGGAATGGAGCGATATTTGTGTGGTTATGGGTTGCTCGGTGGGACGAGTTACGAGTCCCAGCGCATAACCCGTAACAAGCAACCCGCAACCAGAAATCCAGCCCGCAATTCCGGGTTACGAGTTACTCGTTACTCGTTACGAGTCCCAGCGCGTAACCCGTAACAAGCAACCCGCAACCAGAAACCCAGCCCGCAATTCCGGGTTACGAGTTACTCGTTACGAGTCCCAGCGCATAACCCGTAACAAGCAACCCGCAACCAGAAACCCAGCCCGCAATTCCGGGTTACGAGTTACTCGTTACTCGTTACGAGTCCCGAACGCGCTTCCCATCTCAAGGAGTACCCCCATGGCAGAATTTCGAGAGCGTCCCTATGGTCAGTTCAATTTCCTGGTGGATCTGGGCACCGGCGACACGGCCAGCGCCCAGGCCGGCTTCCAGGAGGTCAGCGGGCTGGGCATGGAGATCACCGTCGCCGAGTACCGCAACGGCAACGAAAAGGACAACGCGCCGCGCAAGATGACCGGCATGTACAAGGTGCCCGATGTGACCCTGAAGCGCGGCGTGATCGGCGCGCTGGACCTGTACGGCTGGCTGGACGAGGTGCGCGCTGGCTCGCAGTCCTCCCTGCGCACCGTCACCATCCAGCTCCAGAACGAGGACCACAGCAGCGTGGTCATGGAGTGGAAGCTGACCAACGCCCGCCCCACCAAGTACACCGGCCCCTCCTTCAACGGCAAGGGGACGGATGTGGCGGTGGAGGAGCTGGTGTTGGCGTGCGAGCGCATCGATTTGGCGTGAGCGGTGAACGGTGATCGGTAAACGGTGATCGGTAAACGGAAGCCGGAACTCGGATCACCGGTCACCGATCACCGGTCACCGTCTGAATCACGGATTTTCACGGATTAGACGCCCATGCGCTTGGCGCACAACCATTGATGAAAACGAGCGGGCTCGGTCGGAGACCGGCC
>JAJTXO010000543.1 GCA_021463315.1 Caldilineales bacterium
GGCGGCCCCCTGCTGGATATGGGCCCCTACTATCTGACTTGCCTGGTCAACCTGTTGGGGCCGGTGCGGCGCGTGGCTGGCTCGGCGCGAGCCTCCTTCAGCCAGCGCATCGCCACCAGTCGCGAGCATTTCGGGCGCCGTCTGCCCGTGGAGGTGCCTACCCACGTGGCCGCGCTGCTGGATTTCGTGTCCGGCCCGGTGGCCACGCTGATCACCAGCTTCGACGTGTGGAGCGCCAATCTCCCCCGCATCGAGATCTACGGTTCAGAGGGTTCGTTGTCCGTGCCTGATCCCAACATCTTCGGCGGCGTGGTGCAGGTGCGCCGGGCCGATGCGGCTGAGTGGAGCGAGACGCCGTTGCTTTTCGATGCCCATGTGGGCCGCGGCATCGGCGTGGCCGACCTGGCGCAGGCCATTCGCAGCGGCCGGCCGGCGCGGGCCAGCGGCGAGCTGGCCTATCACGTGCTGGACGCCATGCAGGCGGTGGAGGAATCGTCGGCCGAGGGCCGCCATGTGCTGCTGGAGAGCACCTGCGCTCGCCCCGCGCCCCTGCCGCTAAACCTGCTGCGCGGCGAGTTGGATGGGTGAGGTAACCCGTAATGCGTAACCCGTAACCCGGAGATTGCGGGATGCGGCTTTGGGTATGAGATGTCCGGTGCGAGCCATCCATCCCTGGTGTAACCTGTAATGCGTAATCCGTAACCTGGAGATTGCGGGATGTGGCTTTGGGTATGAGATGTCTGGTGCGAACCATCCATCCCAAAACACGCTTCTCACCGACTCCGGGTTACGCATTACGCATTACGCATTACGAGTCACGTCACCACAGCCTTCGGTTCTTGAACACCACCGGGTTCTGCGCGCCGGGCGGGGCGTATTGGTCCAGGGTGATGGTCAGCACGGCGGGGGTGACTGGGCTCCAGCCGCTGCGGCCGGTCTCGTAGATGGTCCACGTGCCGGGGGTCAGGCTGGCCGTGGCCGCGCCGTTGGCGTCGGTGGTGCGGACTTGCAGCACGGCAAAGGGATCGCGCACCGGCTGGAAGGTGACGCGCCAGCCCGCGCCCGGCTGCACCACGCCGTTGGGCAGCTCTTCCCACTTCAGCGCAGTGATGTCGAACAGGCGGCGGATCTTGAAGACGATCAGATAGGGCTGGGAGCGGCCGGGCAGCGGCGTGCAGCCGGTGCTGGCCAGGCCCGCGCGGCCCGCCACCGGCACGATGCCGTCCCAACCCTCAGGCAGTTGCATCTGAAAATCCCACACGCCAGGCGTCAGGTTGAGCTGGAAAAAGCCGTTGCTGGCCACGGCCGCGCTCACGGCTGCACCGTCTGAGCCCAGCGCGTTGAGCACCAGCGGCGACGGCGTGCGGCTGCCGTCCACCGGCAGCTCACGGTGGTTGATCACCCAGCCCTGCACCACCACCGGACCCGCGGCCAGCGGCTCATCAGCAGCAGAACAGGCTGCGGGCGTGTCGCCCGACGCGGCCGCGCCGGCGGTCAGACCCGGCGTCAGCAACAGCGCCAGAAGCAGGACAAAGCGCACGATCAAGGCGAGACGATGGTTCATGGCTGCGACTCCTTTCTGGGGAAACGGGGGAGAATCAGCGCCGCAGCGCGGGCAAGCCCAGCAACAGCGCGCCCAGCATCAGCGGCAGCAATGGCCAGCCCTGCTCCAACAGGGCCGCGCTGGTCAACACTTCCATCTGGCTGGCGGTCCAGGCTGCCCCGGCCAACGCCAGCCCACCGCCGGCCAGCGCCCAGATCGAGCGACCGGTGGCGAACAGCGCCAGGAAAACCACACCCAGCGCGGCCAGCAGTTGCCATTCCACGCCGGGGCTCAGCAGCGCCTGGCCCGCCAACCCGGCCAGGGCGATCAGCACCAGCCCCCCGCCCAGCACCTGGCGCAGTTTGGTCCAGAACCGGGCGCGCTGGGCTGTGGATCGGCGCGTGCCGGCAGACTGCGCGGCGCCTGAGGACCGCGGCGCGCTCTCGGCGCGGCCGCGGTCGGCCGTAGCTGGCGCCTTGACGATCACCGTGGCGATCAGATCGCCGCGCGTGGCGGGGTCCAGCACCGAGGGCATGCCCAGGCCGCGCAGTCGGAAGGATTGGCCGCTGCGAGTGCCTGCGGGGATCTTCAGCTTGACCACGCTGTCGATGGTGGGCACGGCCACTTCGCCCGCGCGCAGGGCGGTCTCGGCATCCACCGCCACCTGGACGCGCAGATCGCTGCCCTCGCGGGTCAAGAAGCGGTGCGGCTGCACCTGGACGGTCATGTACAGATCGCCCCGCGGCCGGCCAAAGGAGCGCTCCCCCTGGCCGCGCACCCGCAGGCGAGAGCCAGAATCGACCCCGGGCGGGATGGTCACCTCCACCTTGCGGCCATCGCTGTAGGTGAGTGTGCGGGTGGCGCCGGTGCGCGCCTCCTCCAGGGTGATCTCGGCGTTGACCTCGATGTCGCGTCCAGGGCGCACCGCGCTGGATTCGTGCGCGCTGTCGTCGCTGGCGGGATGGGGAGGCTCGCTGGCCGCACCGGGGCTGGCCCAGCGATTGCCGAACAGGGCGTCGAAGAAATCGGAGAAATCGCTGGCCGTGTTGCCTGTGTTGCCTGAGCGGCTGCGGCGGTTGGCGGCCGCGCTGTAGGCCCAGGCAAAGCCGCGGAAGATGCGCTCGAAGTCCTCTTCGTCAACGGTGTAGGTGCGGCGTTGGCTCTGTCCCCGGCCTGGCTCTTGTCGCTGCTGGCTGGCGCCGGTGGATGCGCCTGCGCCGCTGGCCGCGCCGTAGCCTGGCCGGGCGCTGGCGCCGCCGGTTGTGCCGCCCGCTGTACTGTAGCCTGGCCGGGCGCTGTAGCTGGTGCGCTGATACTGCTCGTAGCGGCCGTTGAAGAGGTCGTAGCGCGCTCGTTTGTCGGGATCGGAGAGAACCGTGTAGGCCTCGTTGATCTCCTTGAACTTCTCGGTAGCCTCCGCCTTGTTGGCGTTGACATCCGGGTGATAGACGCGCGCCTTCTGGCGGAACGCGCTCTTGATAGTCTGCTCGTCCGCATCGCGCGGCACATCGAGAATGGTGTAATAGTCTTTGTAGTCCATAGCGCCTGCTTTCAACTATTATACGCAGGCCGGCAAAATATGTTACTGTCGCCGTCGTAGAATGGACAGTTGGCCCGCCGTTGGGCTGTTGATTTCGCTACGGCGGCCTACTCGATCAACGCACCCGCACCCAGCGACCCAGCAGCAACGAGCATAGCTCCCCACTCCCCACTCCCCACTCCCCACTCCCCACTCCCCATCCCCCACTCCCCACTCCCACCCCTTGTCTACCTGTCTACCTGTCTACCCGCTACAGCAATCCCAACTCCCGGCCCCGCAGCGCGGCCTGGGTCCGATCGCGCGCGCCGATCTTGCCCAGGATGTTGGTGACATAGTTCTTGACCGTCCCCTCGGCCAGATAGAGCCGTTGGGCGATCTCGCGGTTGCTCATGCCCTGGGCCAGCAGGCGCAGAATCTCCAGCTCGCGCTCGGACAGCGGCTCGTCCAGGTTCGGGGCAG
>JAJTXO010000544.1 GCA_021463315.1 Caldilineales bacterium
CATGTACTGCAGGATGATCGCCACGGCCAGGATCAGCCCACGCGGATCGAAAGCCGGCGCGGCCACCACGCGCTGCTGCCATTCGGGCGCAGTCAGCGGCCGGAAATTGCGCTGGCCGGCGTAGGCAGCGTTCCAGAACCTGAGCAGCTCGGCTGAACGCTGGGGACGGTAGGTTTCAAGGCGGATCATCACCATGAAGCTGCCTGTTTGTCACCGCAAGTAAGCACAACCAGCATCACTGCAATAGCTCAGACTCCCACATACCGGGCATAGATCGTCCGTGCGATGCTTTCGTCCTCGGTGCCCTTGATGATCGCGCGGCCATCGGGGAAGAGGGTGACATCCAGGCCGCCCAACGTGGCGCGCAGCAGGTAGGGGTTGACGGTCACATCGCGCTCGCCGGCCGCGCGCAGCCGCTGGGCCAGGCTGGCCAGATCCAGGGCCGGCCGGCCGGCCACGCTGATCTGCACCGCGTTGCGGCCGCACAGGGTGGCCGTGCGCGTGCCCGTTTCGGCGTGCAGAAACTCGAAATCGTGCTGGCCGCAGGCGGGGCAGTCGGGCCGGCGCAGCACCTCGAAGCGCTCCAGGCTGTTGTCCAGCAGATCGAAGTTGAGCAGGCTGCCCGCGTTCAGCTCGCCGAAGCCGGCCAGCAGCTTGAGCGCCTCGCCCGCGGCGATGGAGGCCACCACCGCCACCGCTGGCGCCAGCACGCCGGCCGTGTCGCAGGTGGGGGCCGTGCCGGGCGCGGGCAGTTGATCCAGCAGGCAGCGCAGGCAGGCTGTCTCCCCCGGCCGGATGGTCATGGTCATGCCGTAGCTGGCGATGACGCCGGTGTAGACCCAGGGCAGGCCCAGTTGCACACAGGCGTCGTTGAGCAGGAAGCGGGTCTCGAAGTTATCCGCGCCGTCCATGGCCAGGTCCGCGCCGGCCAGCAGCTCCAGGATGTTGTCGGCGGTGACGTCGGCCACGATCCCCTCGACGGCGATCTGCGAGTTGATGCGGCTCAGCTTGCGCCGTGCGGCCTCGGCCTTGGGCAGGCCATCGGCGATGTCCTGCTCGTCGAAGAGCAGTTGGCGCTGCAGGTTGTTCAGCTCGATGAAGTCGCGGTCGACGATGCGCAGATGGCCGACGCCGCTGCGGGCCAGATGGTTGGCAATCACCGTGCCGGTCGCGCCGCAGCCGATCAGGGCGACGGTCGCGTCCAGCAGCCTGCGCTGGCCGGCCTCGCCCAAGTCGGGGAAGATGATCTGACGGGCGTAGCGGGAGAGGTCGGGTGTTGTCATGAGGCTATAGCCGAAATGTTATCGAGAACTGCGAAGATGTCCATCGGTTGTCCTGGGACAACCGCTTCGAGATACTCGGCCGAACTCACTGCACTCCCTCGTCTGTTAGCAAGCGTAGTTTCTGTCGCAAGTTGGTTGCCATCTGTACCAACGACGCCCACTCTACGAAGTCCATGCGATCGTCTGTTTGCCCGGCCTGAAAACGGCGAAAGAACTCCTCGGACGCCATGCCGTAACGCTGCTCGATCTCTGCAAGCTCGGCGCCAAGCTCATCAAGTTGATCGCGCGCCTGCTGCGCTTCATGGGCCATTAGCTTGTTGAGCGTTCGCTCCATCAACTCGCTGGCTTGGCCGCGTTCGTAGAGCATAGCCAATCGAGAGAGCCGTTGAGCCACAGAGGAGGTGCTTGTTGATTGCATGTGCCTGCTCCAGTACGACGATCTTCAGGACATGTGAAACGAATCCACAGACCTCCTCCATTATATCCAACGGCACGACTCCCCAGAAATCGCCATGATCGACGGCAGTGCTTGACAGGCTGGAAAATTTGAGCTATCGTTCATAATAACTTAACAGATTTGTTTAGAAAAGCGTGTTCATTGCCCAAAAACTGCACCAGCCGTTCGCGCTTGATAGTTCTGACATGAGTCGGCAAGTAATCAAGCGCGAGCTGCGCAAATACTTGCCGGCCGATCAGTGGCCAGTGATCGAGATGTGGATGAAATGACAGCCCGAGATATGGCGTTGGTCCAGCAACTGCTCAACCTGCGCAAACCCTACTTCACGGTGGGCGATTTGGAGAAAATCCTGAACCAGCAGCGCCCCAGCCTGTACGTGACGCTCAACCGGCTTGTCAACTACGGCGTGCTGACCAGGCTGCACCGCGGCGTATACCAGGCGGCGCTGCAACCGTCCGAACTGCCCCGTATCGCCAATGCGCTGGTCTATCCCTCTTATCTGTCGTTCGAGTCGGCCTTGTCGCGCTACGGCATTCTCAGCCAGGCGCCGTTTGTGCTGACCTTCGCCACCTCGCGACGCAGCCAACGCCTTGTCCTGAGCGAGACAGACGTGGAATTCCATCAACTGAAACAGGAGCTCTTTTTCGGCTACACACTGGTCGACGGCCTTTTTCTGGCTGAGCCAGAGAAGGCGCTGCTGGATCAGTGCTACCTGGCATCCCGCGGCCTGACCAGCCTGTTCTGGGAGGAACTCGATTTGTCGCGCCTCGATCATGGTCGCCTGCTGGAGATGGCTCAACCTTTCCCCAAGGCTGTTCAGATGCGAATACAGGCTGCCTTAGCGCTCTAGCAAGCGTTGCTCAGCCCTCCATTTTTCTCAACGCCTGCTCCAAGTCTGCCAACAAGTCCACCGTATCCTCGATGCCGCAGGAGAGCCGGATCAGCGATGGGGAGATGCCCAGCTCAGCCAGCCGATCCGCATCGGCGTTGAAGTAGCTGATCAGCACCACCTGCTCCACCAAGCTCTCCACGCCGCCCAGGCTGGGGCCGATGTAGGGCAGGCGCAGCGCATTGACGAAGCGGCCGGCCGCGGCGTAATCGCTGTCGAGCTCGAAGGTGACGATGCCGCCGAAGCCGGTCATCTGGCGGGCGGCAATGGCGTGCTCAGGATGGCTGGGCAGGCCAGGATACCAGACCCGGCGCACGCGCGGGTGGCTTTCCAGAAAGCGGGCTACAGCCAGACCGTTGGCGTTCTGCCGCTCGACGCGCAGGGCCAGCGTCTTCAGCCCACGGCCCACCAGGTAGGCGGCCTGCGCATCTACCACGCTGCCCAAGACGCCCTGAATCTGCCGCAGCGGCGCGGTCAGCTCTCCTTGGCCGATGACCACGCCAGCCAGCACGTCGTTGTGCCCGGCCAGGTACTTGGTCGCGCTGTGGATCACCAGATCGATGCCATGCTCCAACGGTCGCAGGTTGAGCGGGGTGGCAAAGGTGCTGTCGATGGCCGTGCGCACGCGGCGCCGCCGGCCGATCTGGCCCAGCTCCGCCAGGTCCAGGCAGCGCATGAAGGGGTTGGTGGGCGACTCGGAGAGAATCAACTGCGTGGTAGGACGGATGGCAGCCTCGATCGCGCCCAGATCCCCCGACGGCGTGATGGTGGTTTCGATGCCAAAGCGAGCCAGGAAATCGTGAACGAAGTCCCGCGTGCCGCGATAGCTGCCGCCGGTCAGGATCAGGTGGCTGCCGGCGCTGAGCAGGGCCAGCAGCGTGCCGGTGATGGCCGCCATGCCGCTGGTCACCA
>JAJTXO010000545.1 GCA_021463315.1 Caldilineales bacterium
GCCGGCCGGGGCCCAGTTTTTGCACAAAGGCCAGGATCTTGGCCGCATCGTGCGGCATGCCGGCGTCGATCAGGGTTAAGCCGCCGTCGGATCGCTCCCAGACGTAGGCGTTCACCACCCGCCCCATGCCTTCGACCAGGTGCAGGCCAGGCGCGATCTGCACGGCTACAGCTCCTTCAGGCCGAAGCGCTCTTGGTACATCGTCACCGAGCGCAGGATTTCAGCCTTGGCCGCGGCCGCGTCCTCCCAGCCGATGGGCTTGGTGCGCTGGCCCTCCAGGTCCTTGTAGACCTCGAAGAAGTGCGCCACCTCGTTCAGGTAGCTCTGCGGCACGTCGCTCAGGTCGTGATAGCCGTTGAAGCTCGGATCGGTGGCGGGCACGGCCAGGATCTTGGCGTCCTCCTGGTCGCGGTCCAGCATGCGGAACATGCCGATGGGCCGCGCCTGGATGATGCAGCCGGGAAAAGTCGGCTCGTTGACCATCACGATGATGTCCAGCGGGTCGCCGTCCTCGTAGAAGGTCTTGGGGATCAGGCCATAGTCGCCGGGATAGACCATGGACGAGTAGAGCACGCGATCCAGGAAGATCACGCCGTTGGCCTTTTGGTACTCGTATTTGTTGCGCGAGCCCTTGGGAATCTCGACAATGACGTAGATCACCTCTGGCACGTCGGGCCCAGTGCGCAGCTCACGCCAGATGTTCTGCATGGTGTTCATCCTTCGGTTTCGGCCTGACGTCCCAGCGGCAGCGCCCGGTCTACATGTTCGTGGGGGCGCGGGATCACATGCACCGAGACGACCTCGCCGATCTTCTCGGCCCCGCGCACGCCGGCTTCCACGGCCGCCTTGACGGCTGCCACGTCGCCGCGCACGATGGCCGTGACGTAGCCGCCGCCGATCTTCTCATAGCCGACCAGCTCGACCTTGGCCGCCTTGACCATGGCGTCCGAGGCCTCGACCATGGCGGCAAATCCTTTGGTTTCGATCATGCCTAGTGCTTCTGCCATAGGAGTGCTCCTTGTTGCGTAATGCGTAATGCGTAACCCGGAATGGACGGGTTTGGGTGTGGGATGGTGAGTAACCCGTAACTCGTAACTCGTAACCCGGAATTGCGGGCTTTGGGTGTGGGATGGTGAGTAACCCGTAACTCGTAACTCGTAACTCGTAACCCGGAATTGCGGGCTTTGGGTGTGGGATGATGAGTGACTCGCAACGAGCAATGCTTAATCTCGCACACCCAGCACTCCAATCCGGGTTACGCATTACGAGTTACGAGTTACGAGTCAATCGCTCGCTCCTCCCGGATCGCGGCCGCTGACCCCTTCCAGCGCGGCCACGGCCGCGCCGTAGCCGGCCATGATATCGCGCTCTTCGCCGCCCAGATAGACGCGGCCAAAGGCGCCGAAGGCCATGACTTCCAGGATATTGATGTTGGCCCGCTTTTCGGCCTCGTTGGCGGCCAGCGCGGCATAGCCGGCCGGCTCCACCTCCAGCACGTAGAGGGTCTGGCCAGCCAGCAGCATGTGGCCGTGGCGCATCCGGTTGATCAACTGCACCTGGTGGGCATCGACGTTGCGGATGATCTGGCTGGAGAGGATGCGCGGCCGCATGCGGTCCATCTCGTGCAGTCCCAGCGCCTCCAGGATGGCCGCGCCGGCCGCGCGCGTCTCGGCCTGGGACTCGGAGTGAACCTCCAGCAGGCCATAGCGCCGTTCGACGATCTGCATGCCCGGCCGGACGCGCGTCGCCTTGAGCGCGATATCGGTGATACGGTTGATCTCGATGCCGGGTGAGATCTCGATCCACAGCGACGCGTCGTAGGGCACGGGCAGGAAGCCGCGCGCCACGGTGCCCAGAAAGGCCGCGTGCTGCGGCTGCAAGCTGTCCAGAAAAACATAGGAACGCAGATCGACGCTCACGGTGGGGGTTCCTTTCGTAAGAGCTTCATGATCCAAAGGGCATCACGCCCGACCCGGCGGGACGCCTGACGATCGTGCCTGACTGATCCAGAGGGCGTCACGCCTTTGGCTGATCCAGAGGGCATCACGCCCGACCCGGCGGGACGCCTAGCGATCGTGCCTGACTGATCCAGAGGGCGTCACGCCTTTGGCTGATCCAGAGGGCGTCTCGCCCGACCCGGCGGGACGCCTAGCGATCGTGCCTGACTGATCCAGAGGGCGTCTCGCCCGACCTGGCGGGTTAGAGGTGGCGCAGGCGGGCACGGGGATGCTCGACCCCTTCCGCCAGCTCCCGTGGGCTGAGGCCGACCGCGGCCGCCAACACCTGTGTGTTCTCGAAGTCCTCGAAGCTGAGCTGCAACAGCCGCTCGCGTTGCTCGGCGCTCATCTTGCGCCCCAGAATCGCCCGCTCGGGCGCGGCCAACAGGTGGTCCCGACACATCTCACACTGCATCGCGTGGCCCAGCAGGATCGCCAGATCGCTGACGCGATCGTAGTTGGCGGCCGTGCTGGTGGAGTTGCTGAAATATGAGCTCATGCCGCGCCTCCCGACGCTTCTCTGAGGATCTTGATGCCCGCGCTGGCGCCCAGTCGGGTGGCGCCAGCCGCGATCATGGCCTGGGCATCCTTGGCCGAGCGGATGCCGCCAGCCGCCTTGACGCCGATGCCAGCGCCCACCACCTGGCGCATCAACGCCACGTCGGCCGCAGTGGCGCCGCCCGAGGCGAAGCCGGTGGAGGTCTTGACGTAGTCCGCGCCAGCGGCCTGGGCGATGGCGCAGCTTTCCACCTTCTCCTCGTCGCTGAGCAGCGCCGCCTCGATGATCACCTTGACGCTGGCCTGGCGCGCGTGGGCCGCGCGCACCACCGCGGCGACGTCCTCGGCCACCAGCTTGTAGTCGCGCGACTTCAGCGCGCCGATGTTCTGCACCATGTCGATCTCGCGGGCGCCGCCGGCAATGGCGCGCTCGGTCTCGAAGGCCTTGACCTCAGGCAGGGTCGCACCCAGGGGGAAGCCGACCACGGTGCAGACCTTGACCGGGCTGCCGGCCAGCAGCTCGGCGCACAGCGGCACCCAGGCCGGGTTGACACACACCGTGGCGAAGCTGTTGGCGCGCGCTTCCTGGCACAGCGTGGTGATCTCGGCCCGGCTGGCATCCGGCTTGAGCAGCGTGTGATCGATCATGCGCGCCAGGTCGGCCGGCACGCGGCCCGCGCCCAGGCGCGCGCTCAATCGATCCGCGCCCGCCTGCACCACGTCGCGGCAGCGATCGGGACAGTTGACCGCGCAGTTGCCCTCGCAGCCCTGCCCGCAGCCCGAACACGCCTGCCCGCCGGCCGGATAGGCCTTCAGCACCTCGCGGGTGATGATCTCTACCAGTTGGTCCAGGGAATAGTTGGTTGGTGGCATGGTGAGGAATGCGTAATGCGTAACTCGTAACCCGGAGTGGGGGAGAGGTGTGTGCAGGGATGCGGTCTCGTAATGCGTAACTCGTAACTCGTAACCCGGAGTGGGGGAGAGGTGTGTGCAGGGATGCGGACTTGTAATGCGTAACTCGTAACTCGTAACCCGGAGTGGGG
>JAJTXO010000546.1 GCA_021463315.1 Caldilineales bacterium
CCATGGGCAATGGCCGCCGCGGCGCTGTATTTTTCCGCCGGGGGGCGGCTTATATCTGGTGCAACCGGCTGTCTGGCTGGTCGCAGCGCACAGGACGCACCAGATCATGAAAAACCCCAAGATCCTGCTCTACTCCCACGACACCTTTGGCCTGGGCCATCTGCGGCGCAGCCTGGCCATCGCCGGCCAGCTTGCGCTGGACCTGCCCCAGGCCCACCAGCTTCTGGTCACCGGCTCCATGGTCGCGGGCGCCTTCGACCTGCCGCCGCGGCTGGATCTGATCAAGCTGCCCGCGCTGAGCAAGCGCAGCAGCGGCCGCTACAAGGCCCGCGCGCTGCCGCTGACCCTCAACCAGACCATCGCCTGGCGCGAGCAGATGATCCTGCAGGCCGTGGTCGCCTTCAAGCCCGACCTGGTGTTGGTGGACAAGGTCGCGGCCGGCGTGCAGGGGGAGCTTCGGCCCGCGCTGCACCATCTGAAGGCCTGCGCGCCGCACACCCGCCTGGTGCTGGGCATGCGCGACATCGAGGACAGCCCGGAGACCACGCGCCGGGAGTGGAGCGCCAGCGACACCCCCTATCTGCAAGAGCAGCTCTACGACGCCATTCTGCTGTACGGTGAACAGACGCTCTTCGATCCGGTGGCGGCCTACGGCATGACGCCGGCCGCGGCCAGCAAGCTGATCCCCTGCGGCTATCTGCGCCGCGCGACCCGCACCCGGCCGGCGGGCGACGTGCGCCGGGAGCTGGACGCAGCCGGCCGGCCGCTGGTGGTGGTCACGGTGGGGGGCGGCGGCGACGGCTACGAGATCCTGCGCGCCTATCTGGAGATGCTGGGCCAGAACGCTGGGCCGGCCGCGTACCACAGCCTGCTGGTCACCGGTCCGCTGATGGCCCAGGGCAAGCGCCAGGCGCTGCGCCGGCTGGCAGCCGAGTTGGCGGTGAGCTTCATGGAGTTCACCGTCGATCTGGACAGCTATCTGGCTGCCGCCGATCTGGTGGTCAGCATGGCGGGCTACAACAGCGTCTGCGAGCTGTTGTCGCTGGGCCAGCGCGGGCTGCTGATCCCGCGCGGCCACACCCGCGCCGAGCAGCGCATGCGCGCCGATCTGCTGGCCCAGCGCGGCCTGGCCCGCGTGCTGTCGCCGGACGAGCTGACGCCTGCCCGGCTGCGGGGGGCCATCGACGCCGCGCTGAGCGAGCCGCGGCCTGCGGTCACACTCAACCTGAACGGGCTGGAGAACATCAGCCGCGCGATGGCCGGTCTGCTGCGGCCAGAGGCGGTCTACCGTCCTCCCTCCCGCTTGCAGCGCCGCGCCATCCTGGAGGAACTGACGGTATGACCCACATTGCCTACCTGTTGAAGATGTATCCCCGCTTTTCCGAGACCTTCATCGTCAACGAAATCCTGGAGTTGGAGCGCCAGGGCGTGGATGTGCGCATCTACGCCCTGCGCAAGCCGGACGATGGCCGGTTCCATCCCAGCCTGGCGCGCGTCAAGGCCAACGTGGTCTATGCGCCGCAGTATCCAGAGATGGAGCCGGCGCGGGTGCGCGCGGCCCATGAGCGGCTGGCGGCCGCCCGGCCCGCGGCCTATGCCGAGCTGCGGGCCTATGCCGAGGGGCTGGAGCAGCCCTACGGCCTGAAGCGCTTCTTGCAGGCCGGCGTGATCGCCGCGCATCTGCTCAAGCAGCCGGTGGACGCGCTGCACGCCCATTTCGCCTCCAGCGCCACCCGCGTGGCCGGTTTCGTCGCCCGCCTGACCGGCATCCCCTACAGCTTCACCGCGCACGCCAAGGATATCTTTCATCAGGAGGTGGACCCGGCCTCGCTGCGCCGCAAGATTCGCGACGCCCGGTTCGTGGTCACCGTCAGCCAGTTCAACCGCGCCTATCTGCAAGCCATCCAGGGAGAGGGGCCAGGCGACGTGCGCTGCCTCTACAACGGCGTCGATCTGCGCCACTTCAAGCCGAACCCGCGCGCGGCGCGCGATCCGGGCCTGATCCTCGGCGTGGGCCGGCTGGTGGAGAAGAAAGGCTTCGCGACGTTGATCCAGGCCTGCGCGCTGTTGGCGCAGCGCGGCCTGGACTTCCGCTGCGAGATCATCGGCGCGGGCGAGCAGCAGGGGCAGTTGGCGGCGCTGATCGCCCAGATGCAGCTGGATCCACAGGTCAGCCTGGTCGGGCCGAAGCCGCAGGACGCGGTGCTGGCGGCCTACCAGCGGGCGGCCATCTTCGCCCTGCCCTGCATGGTGGCCAGCGACGGCAACCGCGACGGCCTGCCCACGGTGATGCTGGAGGCGATGGCCGCCGGCCTGCCGGTGGTCGCCACCACTGTCACCGGCAACCCGGAGATCGTGGACCACGGCGTCAGCGGCCTGCTGGTGGAGCCTGAGGACGCGGCCGCGCTGGCCGAGGCGCTGGCCCGGCTGCTGCAAGACCCGGCGCTGCGCCAGCAGATGGGCGCGGCCGGCCGGAAGAAGGTGCAGCGCGCCTTCGACGTGCGCCGCAACGTGGCGCAGCTGCGCCAGTGGTTCGACGAGCCGACGCCGGCCGCGGCCGAGCCTGAGCCGCTGGCCTACCCCATCCCGCTGGAGCTGTTGCTGCCGGCCATGCCGCTGGCCCCGCGGCTGGAGGAGGTGTTGGCCTGATGCGCATCCTCTATCTCAGCGCCGACCGCGGCATCCCCGTGCGCGGCCACAAAGGCGCGGCTGTGCATGTGCGCGCGTTGACCGATGCACTGGTGGTTGCCGGGCACCGCGTGGCCATCTTCACCCCGCGGCCTGGCCCGGCCGATGGTCCCGCGCCGCTGGCGGAGCTGGTGCGCTGTCCGCAGCCCCACCGGGAGACTGGCCCCGGCGGGGACGGAGCGGCCGACGCTGAGGCAGAGGCGCAGGTCGGCGCCGGGCTGTTGGTGGACGCGGCGCTGGCCTGGCTGGCCGATCATCCGTGCGACGGGATCTACGAGCGCTATTCGCTGTGGAGCGACGCGGGGGCGCGACTGAAGCGCGCCACCGGCCTGCCGCTGATCCTGGAGGTCAACGCGCCGCTGCGCCAGGAGGCTGCCCGGCACCGCAGCCTGCGCGACCATGGGCTGGCTGCCCGGATCGAAGCCTCCCAGTTGGCCGCCGCCGATCTGGTCGTCGTGGTGTCGCAGCCGCTGGCCGACTATGTCAGCGCGCAGGGCGCGGACCGGGTCTGCGTGCTGCCCAACGCGGTGGACCCCGAGCGTTTTCATCCGGCTGTGCGCGGCGGCGCGGTGCGGGAGCGCTACGGCCTGCATGGCCGCACGGTGGTGGGCTTTGCCGGGCGGATGCGCCCCTGGCACGACGGCCCCACGCTGCTGCGCGCCTTTCAGCGTCTGCACACGGCCGACGCAGCCTATCATCTGCTGTTGGTGGGCGAGATGACGCCGGAGCTGCTGGCTGCTGTCCAGGAGACCGGCTTGGAGCGGGCGGTCACCTGCACCGGGCCGGTGCCGCACGGCGAGATGCCGGAGCACCTGGCCGCGCTGGATCTCCTCGCGCTTGGTGCCGC
>JAJTXO010000547.1 GCA_021463315.1 Caldilineales bacterium
AGCTGGTCGAGCGGGCCTGTCAGGTGGTGGCGAGCGGCGAGCCGCGCAGCCAGATCACCTGCACCATCACACCGCAATACCGCAACATGTACTACTGGCTGATGGACGACATGCGGCCGGTAGATCTGGCGCGCACGGCCTATCGCGATCTGGGCCTGGAACCGTTCGATGAGCCGATCCGCGGCGGCACCGACGGCTCCCGCCTGACCGAGCTGGGCACGCCGACGCCCAACCTGTTCACCGGCATGAACGATGTCCACGGCCCGCTGGAGTGGGTCAGCCTGCAGGACATGGCGCTGGCCACCGCGGCCTGCGTGCGGCTGGCCGAGCTGTGGGCGGCGGAGAGCGGTGAGCGGTGAACGATGAGCGGTGAACGATGAACGATGAACGATGAACGGTGAGCGGTGAACGATGAACGATGAACGATGAACGATGAACGATGAACGATGAACGATGAACGGTGAGCGGTGAACGGTGAGCGGTGAACGATGAACGATGAACGATGAACGATGACTTCTGACTTCTGACTTCTGCCTTCTGACTTCTGCCTTCTGACTTCTGACTTCTGACTTCTGCCTTCTGACTTCTGCCTTCTGCCTTCTGCCTTCTGCCTTCTGACTTCTGACTTCTGCCTTCTGCCTTCTCCCCCCCCCACCATGCGCATCTTCAAATTGGTCGCGGTCATGGCGCTATGGGCGCTGAGCTTCATCCTGAACGAGGTGGCGCTGCGCGATCTGCAGCCGACGGCGGTGGTGGCTGGCAGGTGGGTCGTCACCGCGACGCTGGCGTCGGCGCTGCTGGCTCGGCGCAGCACGCTGGACGACCTCAGCGCTGCGCTGCGCCGCGATGGCGGGGCCTTCTTTCTGCTGTCGCTGTTCGGCGTAACGCTGCTGTATGGCCTGCAGGTCAGCGGCCAGGCGCGCACCAGCGCGATCAACACCGGCCTGCTGGCCAACACCGTGCCGATCTTCACTGCCCTGCTGGCCGCGCTCTTCCTGCACCAACGGCTGCGGCCGGCCGGCTGGGCCGGCATCGGGCTGGCCATGGTCGGCGCCTGGGTGGTCAGCACCGGTGGGCTGCGGCTGGAGGTGAACCCGGCCACCGCGCTGGGCGACGGCCTGGTGTTGCTGTCGTCGCTGGCCGCGGCGCTCTATTTCGTCTACGGCGCGCGGCTTCTGCGGCGCTATCCCGCGCTGCTGGTGACCACAGCCGTGGCCGTGCTGGGCGCGCTGACGCTGCTGCCCCTGGCGCTGCTGAGCGGCCAGAGCAACATCTGGAGCTGGCCGGCCGTGGCGGCCGTGCTGGCCTTGGGCATCGGGCCGGGGCTGCTGGCCAATCTGTGGTGGTGGGAGACGGTGGAATGGCTGGACGCCAGCCGGGCCGCCGTCTACATCTACCTGGTGCCGCTGTTGACCATGCTGCTGGCCGTGCTGCTGCTGGGCGAGACCGTCGGCCCGGCGCAACTGGCCGGCTCGGCGCTGCTGCTGGGCGGCGTCTGGCTGGCAGAACGGAAGGCGTGAAACGTGATGCGTAACCCGTAACCCGTGACCCGTAACCCGTAACCCGTAACCCGTAACCCGTAACCCAGAACCCGGAACCCGGAGATTGTGGGATGCGCCTCTGGCGACGGTTTCGGGCTATGGGTTTCAGCTTCCAGATTTCGCATCACGGTTCACGTTCCACGTTTCGCACATCGCGTTTCGCACATCGCGTTGAGCGCATCACGTTGCGCGCATCACGTTGCGCGCATCACGTTGCGCGCATCACGTTTCACGCATCACGTTTCACGCATCACGTTTCACGCATCACACTTCACCTTTCACCTTTCACGCTTCATGCTTGAGGAGAACCATGTACTGTCCCACCTGCAAGACCAAGATCGACGACGGGCTGGATCTGTGCCCGGAGTGCGGCCAGGCGCTGTGTCCGGAGTGCGGCGCGGCGCTGGACGACAACGCCACGCTCTGCCCCCGCTGCGGCGCGGAGTTTGAGCTGGCCTGCCCACGCTGCGGCGCGACCGTGACCGCCGACGCCGAGGTGTGCGCCGAATGCGGGCTGGCCTTTGTCTTCCCCTGCCCGCACTGCGGCGAGGAAGTGGACCTGGGCGACGACGTCTGCCCCCACTGTGGAAAGGCGCTGTGTCCGGAGTGCGGCGCGGCCTTGAGCGACGACGCCACCACCTGCCCCTCGTGCGGGGCCAATCTGGAGCTGTTCTGCCCGCGCTGCCATGCCAGCCTGGAGGCAGGTGCGGAGGAATGCCCGGCGTGCGGCGTGCGCTTCGTGTTGCCCTGCCCCCACTGCGGCCAGCCCTTCGATCTGGGCGTGGACGACTGTCCGCACTGCGGCGTCGATCTGTGCCCGCAGTGCGGCGCGCAACTGGAGCCGGACGACATCTTCTGCGCCACCTGTGGGGCGACCTTCGGCTTCGTCTGTCCCATGTGCGCGGCCGAGGTGGAGCCGGGCGACACGGAATGCGCCAACTGCGGCAGTGTGCTGGACGCCAGCATGTTCGCCGTGGATGCGACGCCAACCCTGGTGCAGATGGCCGCGGCCGCGGTGGTGGGCGCGGGCAAGGCCGCCGGGGGCGCTGGCAAGCCCGCGGCAGCTCCGGCCGGACCGCTGGAACATATCGCCTGTCCGAACTGCCGCAGCGAAGTGTACATCCTGGACGGAATCTGCGCGAGCTGCGGGCAGATCATCTGCCCGCGCTGCGGCGCGGGCGTGGCAGAGGGGGACGCGGAGAGCTGCACGCGCTGCGGCCTGAAGCTAAACTTCTTCTGTCCTGGCTGCGGCTTCGAGCTGCTGACCTCGGCCGCAGCCTGCCCGGAGTGCAACCGCCTCTTCATTCGCACCTGTCCTGGCTGCGGCCAGCCGGTGTTCGGCCCCGCCATCGCCTGTGACCACTGCGGCCGGCAACTGCACCTGGAGGGCCGCGCGGTGGCGCAGTTGGTGGACGTGGCCGGGGTGCTGCCGATGGTGGTCTGCCCGGAGTGCTCGACGCGCTACCCACGCGGCGCGGGCATCTGTCCGGAGTGCGGCACGCGCGTCTGTCGCCAATGCGCGCTGGTGCTGGAGACGGACGAGCGGATGTGCCCGCGCTGCGGCGCGGAGGGCGCGGCGCTGCCCACCTTTGCCTGCCCGGTGTGCGGCGCGGAGGTGACCAAGGGCGCGGGCGACTGTCCGGTCTGCGAGGCGGCGCTCTGCCCTGAGTGCGGCGGCGCGCTGGAGGATGACGCGGTGGAGTGCTTCCGCTGCGGCGCCAAGATCGGGCTCTACTGTCCGGCGTGCGGCGAGGAGGTGGACTTGGAGGACGCCACCTGCCCGCACTGCGGTGTGGTGTTCGAGATGGAATGACCGGGCCACACCGCCGTGGTCACGCTGCCCAGATGACGAACCAACCGCTCCATCGTTGTAACGATGGGGCGGTTTCCTTTGTGGGAGCGGAAAACTTGTATCATCTCAAAAAACCGGGGTCGAGACTTCCGAAGTCTGCGCAGGTTTGTTCAATACGGGCTCACAGTCCATAAGACTTCG
>JAJTXO010000548.1 GCA_021463315.1 Caldilineales bacterium
TCGTAGATGTTGACGTAGCTGGAGCCGCCCTCCAGCAGGCCGGGCCGACCCGCGCTCAGCCGGTCCTGCAGGATGCGCGCGTCGCGGGGATGCTTGGCCACCATCGTCTTGCCGCTCGCTTTTTCGAACCAGCGGAAGGCCGGGATGTTGTCGTTGTTGCCGTACATGATCCCCCCCTGCACGGCCGGCGTGCTGCTGGGCACACCGCACCACCAGCGTTCCAGCCGATAGCCATCGCGCTCCAGCATACGGCGCAGATGCGGCATCGCGCCCCGCTCCAGCGCCCGCTGCAAGGTGGCGTGCGACAGGCCGTCGATCTGCAGGATGATCAGCCCGCGCCGGCCGTCTGCCTCCGGCTCTGATGCCGCGCCGCGTCCGATGCGCCGGGCCATGGCCCCATATTTGCGCTGGTTGAGCCGGGTGACGAGCAGCTCGATCAGATCGAGCACCCGTTGGAGAAGCCAGGTCATGGGAGAAGGATGAGGGGAGAACGATGAAGGGAGAACGATGAAGGATGAACGATGAAGGATGAAGGATGAATCCGGAGTCCGGATTCATCCTTCATCGTTGGCTTGCTGCTCTACTTTCGTCAGCAGCGCGGCGATGGTCAGGCCCAGCACAGGATGCACGATGTCGGGCGCGATCTCGGCCAGCGGCGCCAGCACGAAGGCCCGTTCGGCCATGCGCGGGTGGGGGATGGTCAGCTCTGGGGTGTCCAGCACCAGGTCGCCGTAGAGCAGGATGTCCACATCGATCAGCCGCGGGCCGTAGCGAAAGGTGGCTTGCCGGCCCATGCGCTGCTCCACCTGCTTGACAAAGCGCAGCAGCGCCTCGGGGCGCAGCGCCGTGCGGGCCGCGCAGGCGATGTTGATGAAGTCGGGCTGGTCGCGATAGCCCATCGGCGTGGTCTCGTAGCAGGAGGAGACCAGCTCGATCACCATCTGTTCACGCAGAAGCTGCAAAGCCTGGTGGATGTTGCCCTGGCGGTCGCCCAGGTTGGCGCCCAGGCTCAGGAAGACCGGGGGAGTGGACATGGCTTGACTCTCGTGCAACCCAAGACTTCGGAAGTCGCCGCAACAAAAGGACGCAGTTTCGGGCGCTGCTGCGGCGACTTCCGAAGTCTATTGGTCGCAGCGGCCTGAGCAACAAGGCGAATTATACCTGAGCCTGAGGGCCGTGGCAAAGGGGGTGTTGAGGCCGCGATCGGCGCTTGACGCGCCAAAACAAGTGCTGTACAATCGCAAACCTATCGCCTCACAGGGCCTTCACCGGCTGGCGCCGGCGCCAGCAAGCAAATCGACGCAGTTGGGAGATCGGCTGACCCCTGGCTTTGGCCAGATCATACTCACGTTTGCACGAAGGAGATCGAAGGATGAGCAGAGTTCGTCTGTTGCGCCTGTCAAGCCTTTTGTTCGTCGTCGTCCTCGCTTTGGCGGCCGGCCTGCCCGCCGCCGGTGCATCGACGCCTGCCGCGCCGCCTGCCGCGCCCGTGCGCCAAGCCACGCCCGGCAGCTTTCTCACCGGGCCCAACCAGGGCGATCCGCTGGAGATTGTCCTGGCCTATCTGGGCAGCACCAGCGCCAGCCTGGGGCTGGTCGAGGACGATCTGGCCGGTCTTGTCGTCACCGATCGCTACACCAGCCGGCACAACGGCGTGACGCATCTCTATCTGCGCCAGATCTACGCCGGCATTCAGGTCTACAACGCCAATGTCAACGCCAACATCGCGGCCGATGGCAGCATCATCAGCCTGCACCAGGCGCTGATACCCGGCCTGGGCAAGGCCATCAACACCATAACGCCCAAGCTGTCGGCCGTGGATGCCGTCCACGCGGCCGCAGACAGCCTGGGCCTGGCGCTGTCTCAGCCGCTGGAGCAGGTGGAGGCGCTGGGCGGAGCAGACCAGGCCGCGCTGCTGAGCGACGGCGGCATCTCGCTGGAGCAGATCCCCGCCCGGCTGGTCTATCAACCTATGGCCGACGGCACGGTGCGGCTGGCCTGGAACGTCAGCATCTACCAACTGGACGCGCTGCACTGGTGGGACATGCGGATCGACGCCCTGGATGGCCGGGTGCTGGATCAGTCCGACCTGGTGATCAGCGACAGCTTCGAGGCGCCGGCCGCCGGTGATCAGTCATCGGTAAACAGTGATCGGTCGGTTTACCGATCACCGGTCACCGATTACTTTCTCCTGGTGGGCGGCGGGAGCTACAACGTCTACGCCGCGCCGGTGGAGAGCCCCAGCCACGGCAGCCGCAGCACCGTCAGCGACCCGGCCAACGCGCTGGCGTCCCCCTACGGCTGGCACGACACCAACGGCGCAGCGGGCGCGGAGTATACCACCACCCAGGGCAACAACGCCCACGCCTACACCGACACCGACAACAACAACTCCCCCGACTCCGGCAGCTCGCCCAGCGGCGGCGCGGGGCTGGACTTCAACTTCGCGCTGGACCTGGCCCAGGCGCCCTCCACCTACCGGCCGGCCGCGGTCACCAACCTCTTCTACTGGAACAACCTGATCCACGACGTCTTCTACCAGTATGGCTTCGACGAGGTCGGCGGCAACTTCCAGGAGAACAACTACGGCCGCGGCGGCGCAGCCAGCGACTATGTCTACGCCGAGGCGCAGGACGGCGGCGGCACCAACAACGCCAACTTCGCCACCCCGGTGGACGGCGGCAACCCGCGCATGCAGATGTATCTCTGGACCAACACCAGCCCGCAGCGCGACGGCGACTTCGACAACGGCATCATCAGCCACGAGTACGGCCACGGCATCTCCATCCGCCTGACCGGCGGCCCCGCCAACTCCAGTTGTCTCAACAACCAGGAGCAGGGCGGCGAGGGGTGGAGCGACTGGTTCGGCCTGATGCTCACCATGAAGGCGGGCGATCAGGGGACCGACCGGCGCGGCGTCGGCACCTACGCGCTGGGCCAGGCCACCAACGGCGTCGGCATCCGCACCCATCCCTACAGCACCGACATGAGCATCGACCCGCGCACCTACGACACCATCAAGACGGCCGCTGTGCCGCACGGGGTGGGGTCGACCTGGGCGGCCATGCTGTGGGAGATGACCTGGGGGCTGATCGGGCAGTACGGCTTCGATGCCAACCTCTACACCGGCACGGGCGGCAACAACATCGCCCTGCAACTGGTGGTGGACGGCCTGAAGCTCCAGCCGTGCAGCCCCGGCTTCGTGGACGCCCGCAACGCCATCCTGCAGGCCGATCAGACCAACAACGGCGGCGTCAACCAGTGTCTGATCTGGAACGCCTTCGCCAAGCGCGGCCTGGGCTACAGCGCCACGCAGGGCAGCTCCGGCAGCCGCAGCGACGGCGTGCAGGCCTTCGACGTGCCGGCCGCCTGCTTGCAGACGCTCAAGATCACCAAGTCGGCCAGCCCCTCGCCAGCCACCGCGGGCCAGCCGCTGACCTACTCGCTGCTGGTGGAGAACCAGACCGCCGGCACGCTGAACAACGTCACCATCACCGACAACGTGCCGGCCGGCACCACCTACACCGGTGGGC
>JAJTXO010000549.1 GCA_021463315.1 Caldilineales bacterium
TGGTAGCCGGGCGATTTATCGCCCGGCGGGCTGGCACGCCCAGCAGATCCGCCGGATCGTAAACGATCCGGCTACCAGGTGCAAGGCCCTGCGGGCCTGGGGAGGCGCGCGCGCCAGCCCCGCAGGGGCTTTCACCTGGTAGCCGGGCGATTTATCGCCCGGCGGGCCGCCATCATCCCAATGCGCCCCTGCTTATCCAGCCTTGACGCTGGCCGCATTCTGTGGCAAACTATGGCCGATGCAAGTTGACGCGTGAGTATACTCGTGACCGTGAGAAGCACAGCGCCAGGGCTGGGACAGCGACGTCTCCAGTTGACGAGGTGGAGGTTGCCCGGCGCAAGCCGGGCGAAAATCGACAGATCGGCGGATGCCTCCAGGGCCATGCCACGGCCCTTCGCTTCTCCTCATCCAAGCAACGCTGAAAAGACCGCTGGCGACAGCAGGGACAAGAGCGGTGCAGTGGCCTATAGGTTCTGAGGACAACAGCAGAGGAGACCCACCTATGTGCGGCATTGTAGGCTATGTTGGATCGCGCCCGGCGACGGCGATTGTCATCGACGGGCTGCAGCATCTGGAATATCGTGGCTACGATTCGGCGGGGATCGCCGTGTTGCAGGATGGAGCCATTCACGTGCGGCGCGACGCTGGCAAGCTCTCCAACCTGATCAAGCTACTGGCCCAGCAGCCCATCGACGGGCATCTGGCCCTGGGACATACGCGCTGGGCCACCCACGGCAAGCCCAACCAGCAGAACGCCCATCCCCACAGCGACGCCAGCGGCGAGATCGTCGTCGTGCAGAACGGCATCGTCGAGAACTATCGCGAGCTGCGCGAGAGCTTGCAGGCTGAGGGGATCGATTTCCGCTCTGAGACCGACACCGAGGTCATCGTCCACCTGTTGGCCCTGAACTACAGCGCGGCCGGCGGCCTGGCTGAGGCGGTGCGCAAAACCCTGGGCTATCTCAAAGGCCCCAGTGCGATCGTGGCCATGACCAGCCGCGAGCCCGATCGGCTGGTGGCTGCCCGGCTGGGCAACGCCGGCGGCGTAGCCATCGGCCTGGGCAGCGGCGAAACCTTCGTCGCCTCGGACATCCCCGCCATTCTGGAGCATACCCGGCGCATGATCTTCCTGGAGGACGGCCAATACGCCGTGATCACCCCGGCCGGCGCACAGATCGCCACCCTGGACGGCCAGCCGGTGGCCGCAGAGATTCACGACATCCCCTGGAACCCGGTTTCGGCCGCCAAGGGAGAGTATCGCCACTTCATGCAGAAGGAGATCTTCGAGCAGGCCCGCTCCATCACCGACACCATGCGCGGCCGGGTGGACTTCGACAGCGGCGAGATGATCCTGGAGCAGCTCCGCCTCAGCCGCGAGCGGGCGCGCAGCTTCGATCGCATCGTCACCGTGGCCTGCGGCACCTCGGCCTACGCGGGTCTGGTGGGAGAGTTTCTGCTGGAGCACATCGCCCGCATTCCCACCGATGTGGACTACGCCTCTGAGTTCCGCTACCGCGATCCGATCATCGACGAGCGCACGCTGTTGTTGGCCATCACCCAGTCGGGCGAGACGGTGGACACCCTGGCGGCAGTGGAGGAGGCGCGCAACAAGGGCGCGTTCGTGGTCAGCATCGTCAATGCCATCGGCAGCCAGGCCGCGCGCATCAGCGATGGCGTGATCACCATGCGCTGCGGGCCGGAGATCGGCGTGGCCAGCACCAAGGCCTTCACCGCCTCGGTGGTCGACCAATATCTGTTGGCGCTGGCGCTGGCCCAGGCGCGCGACAGCATCGGCCCCGCGCACCGCCGCCGCCTGGTGGACGATCTGGCCCATCTGCCGCGGCTGATGGGGCAGGTGCTGGACCAGAGCCCGGCCGGCAACGCGGTCTATCTGGATCTGGCCGAGCGTTTTCATGGCTACCGCAACTTCCTCTTCCTGGGCCGCGGCATCAACTACCCCATCGCGCTGGAGGGCGCGCTCAAGCTCAAGGAGATCAGCTACATCCACGCCGAAGGCTACCCGGCCGGCGAGATGAAGCACGGCCCCATCGCCCTGATCGATCGGGAGATGCCGGTGGTGGCGATCGCGGTGCAGGACAGCGTCTACGACAAGATGATCAGCCAGATCGAGCAGGTCAAGGCGCGCCACGGCATCGTCATCGCCATCGCCACCGAGGGGGACGACTTCATCGCCAGCAAGGCCGATCACGTGATCACCGTGCCCAAGGCGCCCTCCCTGCTGACGCCGGTGCTCAGCGTGCTCCCCTTGCAGCGCCTGGCCTACGAGATCGCGGTCTGGCGCGGCGCCGACGTAGACCAGCCGCGCAACCTGGCCAAGAGCGTGACGGTGGAGTGAGGGGGGAGGGTGAACGGAGCAGAGGTCAGAGGTCAGAAGTCAGAAGTCAGAAGTCAGAAGTCAGAAGTCAGAAGTCAGAAGTCAGAAGTCAGAAGTCAGAGGTCACCGGTTCCCCAATTCCCCAATTCACCATTCCCCAATTCCCCAATTCACCATTCCCCAATTCACCATTCCCCAATTCACCATTCACCAATTCACCATTCACCAATTCACCAATTCACCAATTCACCATTCACCAATTCACCGATCACCAATCCACCGTTCCCCTCCCCATGCTACGCGTCACACTGATTGCCCCCTTTGCCATTCATCCCAAAGGCACGACGCGGTGGCGGGTGCTGCCTTTGGCGCGCGCGCTGGCGGCTCAGGGGCACGCGGTGCGGGTGGTCATCCCTCCCTACGACTGGCCGGCGCACAGCGGCCTGGCCTGGCACGATCGCGGCGTGGATGTGGTAAACGCCATCCTGCCAGCCGGGCTGGGCGCGGCCGGCCAGTTGGTGCTGGCTGCCCGGTTGATGGAGCTGGCGCTGGCCTGGCAGCCGGATATCGTCCACGTGTTCAAGCCCAAGGGGCCGGGCGGTTTGGCCGCGCTGTGGCTGCTGGAGTTGGGCGCCCGCAGCCGCGTCGCTCGCAGCCAACCGGCCGCGCCTGTGATGATCGACGCCGACGACTACGAGGCCGGCTGGAACGATCTGTTGGGCTATCCCGCGCTGTGGGGCCGCTTTTTCGCCTGGCAGGAGCGCACCTTGCTGCGCCGCGCGGCGGCTGTGACCGCGGCCAGCCGCTGGCTGGAGAGCCTGGCGGCCGCGCTGGGCCAGCAGCGATCTGTCCATCTGCCCAACGGCATCGAGGTTTCGCGTAGCCAAGATGCTATCCGCTCAGATTGTTCCTCCCCCTCGACCGAACCACAGGCTACGCGACAGGTTTTGCTCTACAGCCGCTTCGTGGAGCACAGCCCGGCCGAGGTGTGGCAGGTCTGGCGGCGGGTGTTGGATGCAGAACCAGCCGCCAGGCTGTTGGTCGCGGGGCAGGGGCAGCGCGGCGAGGCGCACGAGCTGGCGCGGCTGGCTGAGCGGGCCGGGGTTGGGCCCTCGGTGCGTCCGGTGGGCTGGCTGCCGGCCGCCAGCCGGGAAGGGCTGTTCGCGGCGGTGGATGCCGCGCTGCTGCCGGTGCG
>JAJTXO010000055.1 GCA_021463315.1 Caldilineales bacterium
GAGACCGGCCCGAGCGGTGTGTGCGCAGCGGTGTGTGGTGGTCCGAATGGTGCTGAACGATGAACAAGAAACATGCCAGATATCTTGTCGAGCTGTTTGCGGTGATCGCCCTGTACGGCATCGTACTGGTTGCCTCGCTCTGGCTGCTGAAAACCTATCCCGACAGTCCGCTGCGCGTCGTGATTGCTTTGGCTCCCATGTTGCCGGCCCTGTTGCTGCCCGTAGTGGTGGTGCGCTACCTGCGCCGCGTGGATGAGCTGCAGCGCCAGATCCAATTGGAGGCGCTGGGCTTCGCCTTCGCTGGCAGCGCGGTCATCACCTTTGGCTATGGCTTCCTGGAGACCGCCGGCTTTCCCCACCTGAGCTGGTTCGCAGTCTGGCCGATCATGGGCGTCCTGTGGATCATCGGCGCCTTTATCTCCCAGCGGAGATACCGATGAAGAACAACCTGCATGTCCTGCGCGCCGAACGGCGCTGGACCCAGTCCGATCTGGCCGAGCGCCTGGACGTATCCCGCCAAACCATCAACGCCATCGAGACGGACAAATACGATCCCAGCCTGTCGCTGGCTTTCAAGATCGCGCGCCTCTTCGAACGAACCATCGAGGATATCTTCTCTCCTCTGCTGTGAATGTCCAGCAGTGACCCAGTGAAAGGACGTGGCAGCAATGCACACCGTCGAAGTTTCTCATCTGAAGAAAGCGTTTGGCGCCACCCAGGCGGTGGCCGATGTCTCCTTTGCCGTGGGCAAGGGGGAGATCTTCGGCTTGCTGGGCCCCAACGGCGCGGGCAAGACTACCTCCATCCGCCTGATGCTGGATATCTTCCAGCCTGACGCGGGCACGGTGTCGATCCTGGATGGCTCCATGACCGACGCCAAGAAGGACCGCATCGGCTACATGCCCGAGGAGCGCGGCCTCTACCAGGAAATGCCGCTGGAGCCCTGCCTGATCTATCTGGGCACCCTCAAGGGTCTGTCCAAGGCCGAGGCCCGCCGCCGCCTGCAACCCTACCTGGAGCGCTTCGACCTGGCCCAGCACCGCACCAAAAAGCTCAAAGAGCTGAGCAAGGGCATGCAGCAGAAGGCGCAGATCATCAGCACCGTGCTGCATGGGCCGGAGCTGCTGATCATGGACGAGCCCTTCAGCGGCCTGGACCCGGTGAACACCCAGTTGGCCAAGGATCTGCTGCTGGATCTGCGCCAACAGGGCGTCACCGTGATCATGTCCACCCACATCATGCATCAGGTCGAGGAGATGTGCAACCGCATCGTGCTGATCAACCAGGGACGCAACGTGCTCTACGGCGAGCTGGCCGAGATCCAGCGCCAGCATTCTGGCCATGCCGTGCGGGTGAAGGTGGTGGGCGAGCTGCCACCGCTGGCCGGCGTGGAGGCGATCACACCCCACAACAACGCGGTGCAACTGCTGCTGGATCAGCAAACCAGCCCGCAGGACATCCTGCAGCAACTGGTCAGCCAGCAGTGCGCCGTCGAACAGTTCGAGATCGCCCTGCCCAGCCTAGACGAGATCTTCATCCGGGCGGTGAGCCAACAGTAAAGGAGCAACGCAATGTCCAAAATCTGGCTTGTCGCCGAGCAACAGTTCAGAAAAGATGTGCTCAAGCGCGGCTTTCTGGTGGCCATTTTTGCCATGCCGATCTTCATGGGTTTTATCATCGGCATGGGCTGGCTGGGGGAGCGCCTGCAGCAGGAAAACACCGTCGTTGGCTATGTGGACGCGGGCAATGTGCTGGCGCTGGCGCCGCCCAACGGCGACCGCATCGAGTTCATCCGCTTCGCCACGGCTCCCGAAGCGCGTGCGGCCCTGGAGGCCGGAGAGATCGACGGCTACTACCTGGTGCCCGAAGACTATCCCCACAACCGCGAGGTGACGCTGGTGCATGGCGCCCCCATCAGCGGCGCCGCGATGCAGCTCTTCGACGAGACCATGCAGCGCACCCTGCTGGCCGGCCAGCCAGAGCCGGTGGTGGAGCGGGCGCTGGCCGGGCCAACGCTGGCCGTGCTGGCCATCGACCGCCATCGCACCCTGCCCATGGACGCCCCCAACCTGGGCGTGTTCGTGCCGCTGCTGCTGGCCGCGCTCTTTGCCTTCCTGGCAATGACCGTATCGGCCACGTTGATGGAATCCATGGCAGCCGAGAAGCAGAACCGCACCATCGAGATCGTGGTCTCCTCCATCTCGCCCGGCCAGATGATGGCCGGCAAGATCCTGGGGGTCTTCGGCATGGCCTTGCTGCTGGCCGCCTCCTGGATCGCCATCCTGCTGGGCTTTGTCTGGCTAGGGGCGAACGTCCTGCAGTGGGGCGGGCTGCAAGACATGGCCATCGACGGCCGCGATGTCGGCCTGCTGCTGCTGGTGGCGCTGCCCAGCTTTCTCTGCGTGGCCGCGGCCATGGTGGCGCTGGGCGCCACCATCGTAGACACCCAGGAGGCGCAACAGATCGGCGCGGTCGCCTTTATGCTCATCTTCGCGCCGATCTATCTGTTCTTTGCCTTCAGCAATCATCCCAATGGCCCGCTGGCCATCGCCTTCAGTCTCTTTCCGCCCACCTCGGTGACCACGCTGGCCGTGCGCAGCATCTTCATGCAGGTGCCCACGGCGCAGTTTCTGGCCGCGGCGCTGATCGCCCTGGTCAGCAGCGTGCTTCTGATCTGGCTGGCCGGCAAGCTCTTCCGCGCCAACATGCTGCGCTACGGGCAGGGGCTGCGGCTGAAGCAGTTGCTGCGCGGACGATCGCGACAAGATGACAGGGTGACGGGGTGACAGGGTGACAGGGTGACGGGGTGACAAGGTGACGGGGTGACAAGGTGACAGGGTGACAAGGTGACGGGGTGACAAACGAAATGCGTGCCGCCTTGTCTACTTGTCTACTTGCCTACTTGCCGCCTTGTCTACTTGTCTACTTGCCTACTTGCCTACTTGCCGCCTTGTCTACTTGTCTACTTGTCTACTCATCTACTTGTCTACTTGTCTACTTGTCTACTCACCGACTTGTCTACTTGTCTACCTCCTCTACAAGGAGCCATTATGAAGAAAACCCTCATGATCATGGCTGGCGAGGTGCGCACTACGCTGCGGCGCAAATCCTTTGTGATCATCGCCTTCGTCACACCCCTGCTCTTGGGTCTCGCCGCTCTGGGCCTGGGCGTGATCAATCGCAACGCCACCGAGGAGATGATCGCCCAGATAGCCGCCAGCCCCGCCCCATCCAGCACCCAGGCCGGCCTTGTGGACCGCGGAGAGCTGATCCGCATCTGGCCGGCCGACCTGCCCACGGCCAGCCTGACGCGCTACGACGACGAGGCCATGGCCGCGGCCGCCCTGCAGGAAGACGCCATCGCGGGCTATTACATCGTCGCGCCGGATTATCTGGACAGCGGCGACGTGACCTATGTGACACAGGACTTCAGCGTGCTGTCGGATCGTCTCGATTCGAGCCTGATCGAACAGCTTCTGCTGATCAATATCCTGGGCGGCGACGCCGACCTGGCCAACGCCGTGCAGCAACCCGTCCAGATGAAGGTCACCTCGTTGGCGCCGCCGGAGCCCGTCGATACCAGCGAAATGAGCTGGATCTCCGAGATGCTGCCGCTGTTCATGGTGCTGATCCTCTACATGGCGCTGATCATCCCCGGCGGCATCCTGATCAATGCTCTGATCGACGAAAAGAAGAACCGCGTCATGGAGGTGCTGATGACCTCGGTGTCGCCGGCGCAGATGGTGACGGGCAAGGTGGCCGCGCTGGGCCTGCTGGGGCTGCTGATGACCATGCTCTGGCTGGGGGTGCTGTGGCTCGTCTCCCGCTTCGGCGGCCAGGCGCTGGCCGTTCCGGCCGGCTTCAGTCTGCCCGCGGCGCTGCTGGCCTGGGCCCTGATCTACTTCGTGGGCGGCTATGCCATCTACGGCGCCCAGTTTGCCGGCATCGGCGCGCTGGCGCCCGATGTGAACCAAACCAAGAGCGTGACCTGGATCGTGATGCTGCCGATCATCATCGCCTACATGGTCATGGCCATGTCGCTCAGCACGGCCGACGGTCCTTTGACCGTTTTCCTGAGCCTGTTTCCCCTGACCTCGTCGGTGGCCATGATCGGCCGCATGGCCGGGGGCGATGTGCCGCTGTGGCAGGCCGTGCTGGCCGCGGTCTTGCAGTTCGGCACGGCCTACTTCATCATCCGGCTGACCGCGCGCCTCTTCCGCGCCCAGCACCTGCTGACCGGCCAGCCGCTGACGGTGAAATCCTTCTATCGCGCGCTGCTGGGGCGACCCTAGCCATGAAACGACGACAACGCGCGATCGTTTGGGGCTGGCGCCAGGGGCTGGCCGTATGGATGGTCTGGCTGAAGCGGCCCTTTAGCTGGCTGGCCAACCTGACCAAGCCCAGCGTGCCCTGGCAGCCTTTGCAGTTCGGCTCGCTGGAGGAATACGCCGGCTGGCTGGTCGAGCACGCCGACTGGGTGGCCGATCCGCTGGGCGGTGTGATCGATTCCTTCCCCAGCCTGGGCAACGCAGCCTACCAACTGCTCAGCAAGGGCAAGTTCGAGGATGACTGCGACGGGCTGGCCTATTTCTCGGCCGCCAACGTAGAGCCCTTCTGCGACCGCCCTGAAGATCGCTTCCTGGTGACGGTGCTGCTCAACCCCTTCGACGCGGCCATCGGCTGGGCCAACGCGGCCCACGTCATGCTCTTCTTCAGGCAGGCGGGTCAGTGGCGGGTGATCAGCAACCAGTATCTCTACACGCCGGCCTGGGACACCTTCCTCGATGCCTTGCAGCACAACGACTACGTGGCCGGCCGCAAAATCTACCTGGCCATCGCGCAGACCGCGCAGTTCAAAACCGTGTGGTGGGGCAAGCCGGGGCCGGAAGACAAGCGGCCTGCGCCGTTGCAGTAGCAGCCGAGGAGAACACCATGGCCACCCAACACGAGATCACCACCCCCGCCCCGCTCCTCACCCCTGCCGGCCGGCTGACGGAGGCTGGCTGGGCGCGGCAGCCGCTGCTGGACTGCAACCTGGAGGCGGTGCGCTTCTATCCGGCCCTGCTGCGTCCCTTGCAGCGCCTGCGCGTCAAGCGTTGGGACTACTACGGCGTCACCACGCCGCAGCGCTTCATCTCCTTCACCCTGGCCGACCTGGGCTACGCGGGGCAGGCCTTTGTCTACACCATCGACCTGGCCAGCGGCCACTATCACGAGGAAACCGTCACCATCCCGCCGGGCCGCAGCGTGCAGTTGCCGCGCAACAGCACGGCCGGCGAAAGCCATTACCAGCACGGCTCGCTGCGCCTCTCGTTCCAGACCACACCGGCCGGCCGGCGCTTGCAGGTCGACTGGCCCAACTTCGCCGGCCAGCCGCTGACGGCCGATATCGCGCTGCATCTGTCGCCACAGCACGAGTCCACCGTGGTGGTCATCCCCATCGCCGGCAATCGCTTCTACTACAACCGCAAGATCAACTGCCTGCCGGCCGAGGGTTGGCTGCAGATCGGCGATCAGCGCAGCGAAATCCGGCCCGACGCCTGCCTGGGCAATCTGGACTGGGGGCGTGGGGTGTGGGAGTATCGCTCATCCTGGGTCTGGGCCAGCGCGTCCGGCTTCCTGTCCCGCGGCCGCACGGTGGGGCTGAACCTGGGCTTCGGCTTCGGCGACACCTCCGCGGCCACCGAGAACACCCTCCTGTTGGATGGCCGCATCCACAAGCTGGGCCAGGTGGATTTCCGCTACGATCCGGCCGACTACAGCCGGCCCTGGCTGATGACCGCCCCCGATGGCCGGCTGGAGCTGATGTTCACACCGTTCATGGAGCGCGTGGCCCGCACCAACCTGCTGCTGATCGCCAGCGAGGTACATCAGATGTTCGGGCGCTACACCGGCCAGGTTCGGACTGACGAAGGGGAGACGATCCGCATCGATGGGTTGGTCGGTTTCGCCGAGGAGCACCACGCCCGCTGGTGACAGCCGCAACGCCCCAGGTTCACAACGCCGCCGGCTGGCCAGCCGGCGGCGTTTTCGCGCCATTCCAGTCGCCCGGCGCCAGCAGGTTGATTGAGCAGGTCGTCGTATCGAAATCGACACGTCACGGCACAAAGTTTCATTTCTATTCAATTATACTGAATAACACATTGACAATATCAACATTTCATGCTATATTTCTCACATGACCCCAGATAACCGCCCAAACCAGCCACCGCATCAGCGCTGGTTGTCAGGTTTAGATCAGAGGAGCAAGCCATGAATCGCTACGGTGGACGCTGCCCGGTGTGCGGCGAGGCGATGACCGTGACCCGGCTGCACTGCGGCGCCTGCGACACCGCGTTGGAGGGCGCCTTCAGCCTGGGACGCCTGAGCGCGCTGAGCGCCGAGCAGGTCGATTTCCTGGAGACCTTCGTGCGCTGCCAGGGCAAGCTGAACTGGGTTGGCGACGAGTTGACTCTCTCTTACCCCACGGTGCGCAGCCGCCTCAACGATCTGATCCGCGCCCTGGGCTTCGAGATCCTGGATGAGCCGCCGGCCGAGACCCGCCAGCGCAGCGCGCAGCAACGCCAGACTGTGCTGGAGGACCTGGCCGCGGGCAAGATCGACGCCGAGGAGGCGATCACCCGGCTGCAGGCAGGGCGCTAGCCGGGCGGACGCAGCCAAATGACTTGCCAAAACGCTTAAGCTGTGTCATCATACCGCCATTCCTGACCCCAGCGACGACATGACCATGAGCGCCCAGCTAGCCATCGATCAACGCACCGCCTACCGCGGCCTGCGTCCTCTGGACCCCCGCAAAGACCTCAACCAGGTGGCCGACCTGATCGAGGAGGCCTTCACGGGTGAGCTGGAGCCGGGCGGCATCGCGGCGCTGCGCGACCTGCGCCTGCTCTCCCGCATGGGCCCATTGGTCAGCCTGATGGCGCGCTCCGATCCCTACCTGGAAGATGTATTGGGTGGTTTTGTGTGGATCGAGGATGATCGGGTGGTGGGCAATGTGACCATCCAGCGCCTGGATGCCTACGGCAGCCGCTGGCAGATCGCCAACGTGGCTGTCACCAAAGGCCATCAGGGCCACGGCATCGGCCAGGCGCTGATCAAGGCCGCACTGGAGCGCATCGCCGAGCGTCGCGGCAGTTGGGCCGTGTTGCAGGTGCGCAGCGACAACGCAATCGCCAAGAACATGTATCAGCGCCTGGGCTTCGAGGGGCTGACCGAGGACATCCTCTTGCAGCTCGACCGCTTGCCCGTCCAGACGCCAGAAACAGAGCCGCCGGCTGGTCTGCGCCCCTACCGCCACGACGAATGGCAGCCCCGCTACACCTTGGAGGCTGCCTGCCGCAGCGAGCTGGCCCAGTGGTGGCGGCCGGTGCGCTCCTATGACTTCATGCAGTTGGCCGAAAGCCGGATGGGCGAAAAGGTCTGGGAACTGATGGGCCGCAACCGGATCAGGCGGTGGGTCATGCAGGGCGCCAAGGGCTTCGCCGCCTGGCTGTCGGTCGATGCGCGCCGCTGGCAGGGCATCCATCGTCTCGCCTTTGCCGTCCATCCCAGCAGTCGCGGGCAGTTGGAGCAAGCCCTGGTCCAGCACGCGCTCGCTTTCTTGTCAGCCTATCCGCGCTGGCCCGTGCGTGTCGAGCATCAAGGTGAACACCGCGAGCTGGTGCAGGCGCTGGAAGAGGCCGGCTTCCGCACGCTGCGCAACCATCTGGCCATGCGCTGCAAGATCGGCGCTGGATGACGCGCGGCCGTCGCGGCCGGCAAACAAGGACACTATCCCCTCAGAACACCAAAGGCAATACCCATGACCACGAGCGAAGAAAGAATGCGCATCCTCAAGATGGTGGAGCAGGGCAAGATCACCGCTGAGGCTGGCTCCCGCCTGCTGGACGCGCTGGCCGCGGCCGACCGCAAACGCTCGCCCGCGGCCTATCCCAGCGGCCCCACGGCCGGCCCCGGTCGCCGGCTGCGCGTGCGGGTGACCGACTCCCACACCGGTCGCAACAAGGTCAACGTAACGATCCCCATGAGTTTGGTCGACGTGGGGCTGAAGATGGGCGCACGCTTCGCGCCGGAGATGGAGGGCTTCGATCTGACCCATCTCGGCGAGATGGTCAGGTCTGGCGCCACCGGCAAGCTGATCGAGGTGCAGGATCAAGAGGATGGCGAAATGGTGGAGATCTTCATCGAATAGCTTCGCTGACAGCATCATGGCGCTGTGCTGTCAGCCCACCACCTGAAAGCTGCCGATGATCTGCAGCTCAGGCACCTCCCGCCGGGTGAGCACCAGGCCCAGGCTGTAGCGCTGGTCGGTTGCCAACACAGGCAACTCGAACTCGCGGTTGCTGTCCACACTGCTGCTGGCAACCAGGCCATCCGGGCCGAACAGCCGCACCGGGGCATTCTGCCAGCAGGTGCAGGTTTCATCGACCGTCAAATGCCCCTGCAACGCGCCCGCCTTGATGCGCAGCGTGACCCGCAAGGTGTGCTGGTTGTCGCCAATCTCGCATTCCGAGTTCTCCAGAATCAAGGGGCGGTCGAGGGAAACAAGATTCACCCGGCTGTGAGCTGCCGTCAGGGTGTCACGCGTCGCGGCCAGCACCGTGCGATAGGCATCAACCTGGCCGCGGCAGGCGTCGCAGGCAGCCAGATGGGCCGCAAAATCTGACGCCAGCTCTGGGGGGCTATGTCCCAAAGCGACCAAAATCAGCTGTTGGTGGGGAATATGCTCTGGTGCCGCGACTGGGATTGCCATCAGGGTTCAGACCTCATTGTGCTCTACCAGATTATACGCCACCCAGAGCGAATCGTATCAATCGTGTTGCGGCCAGATTCGGCGCGCGCGTGAATCGATCGCCGACGCGAGCCAGCCGCCAGAGCCGGGCGCCCACTCTGGGGTGCTGCGCACAGGACGCCCTGGAAATCGACGCGAGACAGCCGCAGGAACCCACCTGACAGATTGCTAGATATGGAGTAGCTGCAAGAGAGTGGGGTTGCCGTGCATCAATTCGACGATCTCCACCTTGGCCGCCAGCAGATCGGCCATCTGCGGGAAGAGCGTTGGATAGCGCCGCAACAGTTGCTCATCCGACCACGCGTCGAGAATGGTGTGCTGAAAGACCACGCCCAGCCGCTCGTCGTCGGCCAACACGATCAACTGGATGTAGCGGCTGAGGATGAAGGGCGACTTGCGCAGACGCCGCACCAGGCGCGTGCGAATGATCTCCACCTCGCCTGGCTCGAACAGCCCAGGGTGCAGGGCATACAGCTTGCGCGGCGGCAAGCGTTCGATGAAGTAGTCGCGAAACACCAGCCACTCGCGCTGATCGGCGATGAGCTGGTCGGCGATCTGGCGCAACAGATCCTCGATCGCCTCGCCTTCGGACACCATGCTGTCAATACCGCTGGCGCGATCAGGCACGGTGTGCAGCTTCTGCTCCAGATGCACAGCCTCCTCCTCGGTGGAGGATTCGATGATCTGCGGGGCGCGGCGGCGCGCGGTGTCCAGCATGAAGTTGTTGATCAGCCGGCGCAGATAGCTCATCAATTGGCCCATGGTCTCGAAGTTGAAGGTGCGGGCCGCGTCAGACTGGGCGAGACGCAACCATACTTCCTGGACGATCTCCTCCTCGGTGAAAGCGCTGCGAATCGCCGCGCCGTGGCGGCCATGCAGCCAACTGCGCACCCATTTCAGGATGTAGTGCTCCCCCAGGAACTCCTCCGTGCTGTAGGTGGTGTAGATGAAAGCCCAGGCGCTCTCGTGGTGATCCTGCAAGGCGCGTCGAAACAGCTCCAGACAGAAGCAGTCATCACCCACCTCATGCAGACGCAGGTATCTGACCGTCGTCGCGTGGCAATGTTGAACCAGTTGCTCGAGCGCCAGAGAACGTAGATCGGTCATAGAGAATTCGAAAAAGCCTGACCAGCCTGAAGATTAGTCGGCCACGCTGCCCCAATACAGCACCCAACTCTGATCAACCGCCGTAACTGCCAACTGTGTTGGCGACCACCAGCCAGACGCTGGCGGCTCTGTATCCGTATTATAGCGCAACAGCCCAAATCGGCGCAAACGCCAACTATTTCCTCGTGTGGCTGCTCAGGCGGCCGGATAGTCACGAACAAAAAAGACAGCGCCTCTTGTGCGCTGTCTTTGCATAGTTCTCGTGATGCCAGGCCATCCAAGCGCCTACGCGGGGTTCACCTGCCGCTGCATCTGCGGACGGAACTTATAGCTGTAGACGATGATCCCCTCGTCGCCCTGCTCATGGAGCTTGCGGGTGACCATCTCGACCGGCATGCCGATCCGGATCTGGTCGGGCAGCACGTCGGTGAGCTGAGCCGTGACCATCGGGCCTTCATCCAGCTTGACCAGCGCGACCGGATAGGGGGCATAGGGCTCAAAGCCTGTGGGCGGATCGAACACCGTCGTATAGGAATAGACGGAGCCGCGGCCGCTCAGGGCAAATTCAGTTTGCGCCGGCTGCGCGCAGTGCGGGCAGACATCGCGGGGCGGAAAGATCGCGTTGTGGCAGTAGTCGCAGCGCTCTCCCACCAATCCGTAGCGCTGTTTACGGGTTCGCCAGGTTCTTGCAACAGACATTTTGTTATGACTCCTTTTGGGTGACTGCTTCTCGCATCCGCGCCCGGCGCTGGTGCGATGGCTCGGATCAAGCGTCCGGCGCTGCATCCGAGATCTCATTTCAGATTTCAGTCTTGCTCACGATGCGGATTTTACCACACTGGCCGCGCCAAAAGCTATCAAAGCGCCCCGCTGGCAGGCCAAAAAAGACGCTGATAGCTTTTGGCAGCCTATCTGGTCGGGAATACTGGACGATCTGCCCCAGGGCCACCCGATTTGCCCGGGCGCTAACTCATTCCAGACCGCCAGATCTGGCCGCGCTGGGCTCAATCGCCCACCAGAATGTGGGTCAGGATGGTGGCGCCGCTGCCGCCGATGTTCTGCGTCATGGCGATGTTGGCGTCTTGCACCTGGTTGGGGCCGGCCAGGCCCTGCAACTGCAAGGTGGCCTCCACCACCTGGTAGACCCCGGTGGCGCCCACCGGATGGCCGCGCGCTTTCAGCCCCCCCATGGTGGCGATGGGCAGGCGACCCTCGATGGTGATCTCTCCTTCTTCGGCCAGACGCACCCCGCGGCCTCGCTCGGCGAAGCCGTTGGCCTCCAGCGACAGCGCCGCCATGATGGTGAAGGCATCGTGCAGCTCGAACAGATCCAGATCGTCGCGCGTGATGCCGGCCTGCTGGAAGGCTTTGCGACTGCTGATGTAGGCCGCGTCCAGCCACAGCGGATCGCGGCGATCGTGGACCGCCAGGCTGTCGGTAGCCACTGCCGAGGCCGCGATGCGCACCGGGCGACGGCCATTGCCCAGCGTCCGCGCGAAGTCCTCGGACACCAGCACCACCGCCGCGGCCCCGTCGCAGATGGGCGAGCTGTCCAGCAGGTTGATGGGATCGGCGATCATGGTTGCCCTGCGATAGCTCTCCAGCGTGATCGGCGTGGGAAACATGGCGTTGGGGTTGCCGATGGCGTTGTGATGGGCATTGACCGCGAAATAGCCGAACGCGCCGTGCGGCACGTCGTATTCATGCATGTAGCGGCGCATCAACAGCGCGTTGAGCGCCACGAAGGAAACGCCCTCGGCCGCTTCGTACTCCTGATCCGCGGCCATAGCCAGGCCAGCCGTGGTCTCGCGGCCGATGGTGTCGGTCATCTTCTCGACGCCAGCCACGATCACCACGTCGTGCAGCCCGCCAGCCACCGCCATGTAGCCGGTGCGCAGCGCGGCCGCGCCCGATCCGCAGGCCGCCTCGACCTTATAGGCCTCGATGCCGCGCAGGCCCACGAAATCGGCCACCAGCGCGCCCAGATGCTCCTGGCCCACCAGGTCGCCCGACAGCATATTGCCCACGTACAGGGCGTCCGCGCGCTCCAGGGCCGCGTCGCGCAGCGCGGGGATGATCGCATCATGCGCCACATGGCGCAGCGACCGCGACCATTGCTCACCTACCGGTGTCTGGCCAATGCCAGCGATGTATACGGATCTCATGTCATCTCAGTCCTTGATTGGGGTGGGTAAGTAGACAAGTAGACAAGTAGACAGGGTGACAGGGTGACAGGGTGACAGGGTGACAAGGGGGCAAGGGGGCAAGGGGGCACATATGCCTACTACTGAACCACTGGGATCCTGCGGATCTGGTGCAGTAGTCAAACAGATGGTGCATGAATTGCACCGATCTCCAGGGCGTCCTTTGCGCAGCACTCCGGAGTGGGCGCCCGGCTCTGGCGGTCGCCTCGCACCTGACTCGGCGAGGACGCCTGGTACACATGGGCGGAAATAGACCGCCGGTATTAGGCGTCCTCAGATGCCGTTCACACGTGGAATCCTAACCTGGCGTAGCCAGAACCAACCAGGGATTTGCCACAAAGAGCGCAAAGAACACAAAGGAGCTTCAGCCTTTCTGTGCCCTCCCTGCGTTCTGTGTGGCTGATCTTCTTGCTATTTGTGCAAGAACTCAACTGATGAGGTACTCAAGGAACTAGACATTTCCAGATGCCGTTCGCACGTGGGCGTGCCAACTCCTCGAACTCAGCATGGTTCAGTGCTCCTTGTCACCTTGTCTTCTTGTCACCTTGTCTACTTGTCTACTTGTCACCTTGTCTTCTTGTCTTCTTGTCACCTTGTCACCTTGTCACCTTGTCACCTTGTCACCTTGTCACCTTGTCACCTTGTCTTCTTATCTTCTTGTCTACTTGTCACCTTGTCACCTTGTCACCTTGTCACCTTGTCACCTTGTCACCTTGTCACCTTGTCACCTTGT
>JAJTXO010000550.1 GCA_021463315.1 Caldilineales bacterium
GCCGGCAGCCAGCGGAGCAGGCGCTGATCGAAGGTGCAATTATGCCGCAGAGCGGGGTTGACCTGCTGCGCTTCATCGGTGGGCACCTGGCTCGCCACACGGCGCTGCCGGTTGTGTTGCAGCGCGAGGAAATGGCGCACCTGTTCGGCAGCCGGTCGGCAGCCATGCTTCTGCGCGAGACAGCGGCCACAAATCGCCTGCTGGACCCTCTGCAAGCGGCCTTTCGCCAACCAACCGACCCAATCACGCTGGGCGCGCTTCGGGCCGAGCTGGACAGTTTGTGGAACACCCTGTCGCTCTACGATCAGCGACGGTTGCGCGACGGCTTCGCGTGCGCCTGCCAACAGCTCGCGCAGGTCGTTTGCCTGATGTTCGATCAGACGGGTGACCGGGCGCTGGGCAGCTCAGGAGTCAGCCGCCAACTGGATGCCGGTCAGCGCCAGCCGCACACCGCGCTCGAAGCCCTGCGCTGGATCAGTGGCTATTTCGGACACAAGCATCAGCGCACATGATCGGGATCAGGCGGAACAGGGGGTGGCTCAAAGCGGCCCTATGGGCAGGGGTGGCGCTCGGAGCGTTCGCCCCGCTGTTGCTCGCGGCGTGTGGCGCCGATCCACACGTCCCGCCGCCTTCTGAAACCGCAGCCGGCACCCCGCCGGTGGCCCTCGATACGCTGGCTGTCACCGGGACCTCGGCTTCGGGCGAGCGCCTGCGCGTCATCATGCCCGCGCTCACCCTGGAGCGCCCCGTCTCCAACATGCCGGTCAGGGTCCTCGTCGCGCTGGTTGATCCACACGGTACCTACAGCTACCTGCTCCATCCTGTCAGCCCACTTGCCGAGAACACAAGGCAGATCAGCCTGGTGGACCACCCGCTCGAAGTGGGAATCAGCGCCGGGACGCCTTACGTGGCGCTCTGGATCGTCGCCTTCCAACCGGTGGATGACAGCGCGATCTCCACGCAGAATCTCGACGCGCTGGCGACCTCACTCGCGCTAAGCTTCCGCAGTTGGCTGAATACCGGCGATCCAGCCGACGATCCGCTCGCGGGGACAGTTGGCGCGTCGGATGGGGCGCTTTATGCCTGGTTCGCAGGAATTGACGTTCAGGGGCAGGCCCTGGCGCGCCTGGACGCCGCCGGGGGCTGGGAGACGGAGCTTCGCACAATCGCAGCGCCGGATGGCGGTATCAGCGCCGTCTTCGACGTGGATTACCTTCCCCCGACCAGCGAGGCCACGCCCGCGCCCGTGCGCGCTCCCGCTGAGGACGAATTCACGCTGCTGCTCGACGAGACCTTTGACAATCCGGCCAGCGCAGTGCGCTGGTTCCAGGGGCGCGCGCCGACCTTTATCAACGAAGTCGCTGGCAGCGGCTATCAGATTCGGCTGCTCGGCGCCAGCCGGGGATCCACGGCGATCTCCTGGGGATCGCTCAGCGGTGTGCGCATCGCGCGAGGCCGGATCGAAGCCGACGCCCGCCTGACCGAAAGCGACGCTGCCGAGGCGAGCTATGGTATCTGGCTACGCTACCAGGACGATAACAATTTCCTGTCGGTGAGCCTCTCCAGCCAGGGCGAATATCGGGTGACAGTGGTCGAGAGCAACCGCGTGCAGCGCGTAATCCAGGACTGGCAGCAGCATCCGGCAATACATACCGGCGCCGCGACGAATACGCTCAGCGTGGAGCTTCACGCCGATGGACGCCACGACCTGGCCGTGAACGGCGTGCACCTGCTCACCTTTCGCGACCGTACGTTCGGCGAGGGCGCGATCGCTTTCTTCTGCGCGGCGCGCAGCGTGCCCGCAACGTGCCGCCTTGAAAACCTGCGCGTCTGGCAGGCGGCAGGCTGAGCGTATGGCGTTCCAGCCCCGGCGGTGCGCTTTGCGCGCCGCGCTAGAGGCTGTTATGCACTTCGTGGTCTGGTTTTCAGGCCATTCCCCCCATCCTTCCGACCTCCGGTCGGTTCCTTCCCCAGAACGAGCTACTCATTACCCATATCTTGGGAGGGGTGAAATAGCAGCCAGGTGGCAACGATATCTTGTAAGCGTTGCCACCCGCGCCACAAGGTCTTGACGCCCGGAGCGCCGTCGGATTGGCGACCAATGAAGCCCCCCAAGCGGGCAATCGCTCGCACTGCCTCCTGAAGTGAGGGAGGAGCGGGAGCCGGGGTCTGAGAACGGTTCACAAAGGCGGTCAAGGCTTGCCACTCAGGCGCACTCAAAGCGACCGTGCACGGCGCGTGCGGGGTTTGGCGCGCCTGGTAGGTTAACCACAGTAAGCGCCAGGCGACGCGCGAGCAAAGACCCAATAAGCGGTGCAGCGCCTCAACGGTCCGCAATTGGCTGTCTTCGAAGTGACAGCCCCCGCTCTTGAGGACATAATGAAAGCGTTCAACCAACCAGCGATAGGTATAGAAGCGCACGATTTGATAGGCGTCATCCACGCGGTGGACGGGCAGGGAGGTCAACAAAATCCAGTGAACAGGGTCCTTGACCTCCGCCGGCGCGTCCATTTCGCGCACCTCGACCACCTGGACGGTCAGCGCTTCGAGCGGAAAAACCTCGGCCTGCTTGGGGCGATTGCGCGGCGGTCGTAAGGTGACCGTCGTGTAGCGTAACGCGACGATGGCCTGACGTTCGGCCTGATGATGCTGGCGTTGCACGAGAAGCGTGTAGCGGACCGCAGGTGAAATCTCGCCGAGTTGTTCGCCTAACAAGGGCGCGTCTTCCAGGCGACGGTTACGCACCGCCCGCACCACGAACTCATACGAGTGAGTGCGGCTCGCTTGAAACAACTCATAGATATCTGCTTCGCGGTCGCACACCGTAACCACTCGTTGGGAGAGGTCAGACAGCGGGTGCAGGCTTTGCAGCCATTTGTAGCTTTCCTTTTCGGTGATCGGTTTGGCTTTGTGGGCCTCTTTATCCCGCTTGGGGTTGGGGGGACGCGACCACACCTGCTGCGCCAGCACGCCTAGCGGCACCCCTTGTTCACTCACCGCTAACGCCGTGTGCGCAAAGAAGCCCGGCGTTTGGTTGTCGTCGAGCACCCCCAGACCGCTCACACCGGTTCGCTGGGCGAAGTTGAATGAGGTCGTGTCTTGGACCACCAGAATGATTTCATCCGCCGTTGCCTCGATCCGTTGGGTGGTGGCTTGGCGCTCCAGTTCGATGATCCCGCTATGACTCACCTTTGGATTGTTCATAAACCGATAACCGGCTTTCAAACTCGCCTGTTCCGTCAGCATTTGCGGCAGTTTCACAATGGGAATAGCGCTCATTTGCTCAGTCAACTCGTCCAGTCGCCGGACGAGGCGTCTGTCACCAAATAGCGAAGTCATGGCTATCCCCTTTCCATTATCTGTTCCCCTCTATCCTATCCCCTCCCCATACTTGTGGGTAATGAGTAGCCCAGAACGAGGGAAGGGGAGACCGCTCTGTTTTTTCCTTTCCTCGTTCTGGGGGAAGGAAAGCCGACCGCAGGTCGGAAGGATGGGGGGATGGCCTGGAAACCAGACCACGAAGTGCAT
>JAJTXO010000551.1 GCA_021463315.1 Caldilineales bacterium
GTTCATGGCATGTCACCTGGCTGGCAAACCGTACTTAGCCGCTCGGGCCGGTCTCCTGACCGAGCCCGCTGGCAAACCGTACTTAGCCGCTCGGGCCGGTCTCCTGACCGAGCCCGCTGTTTTCATTGACGGTTGTGCGGCTAACGCATAGATGGCTGACTGGCAAACCGTACCACGATTTTCCTAAATCGTGGGCAGCGATTTGGAAAATCGCTGTACGGGCAATCGTGGGCAGCGATTTGGAAAATCGCTGTACGGGCAATCGCTGTACGGGGTGGGAGCGGCTAGGAGGGCCGGGCGGCGCGGCCAGCGGCCAGCAGGCTGGCGGGCGGCGTCCAACCGCCGTCCAGCAGCGGGATGGTCTGCACGTGGCTGGCGTGGCCGTTGTTGGCGCGGGCCTGGCTGCCCACCGCACAGCCGGTGCAGCCGGCCGCGCTCTGCACGCCATCGCGCGCCTCGCGCTCGATGCGACAGCCGCCGCCGCACAGCGGCAGGTCCGGGCATTCCCAGCACTTGGACGGCAGGCCAGCCCAGCGGGGATTCTCCTCGCGGTCGCGGAAGCTGCGGAACAGCTCGCTCTGCCAGATCTGCTCCCATGGATCGCGCAGGATGTTGCCGGCCGCCACGTAGAAGGATTGGCAGGGCAGCACGTCGCCGTTGGGCTCGATGCACAGCGAGTACTCGCCCGCATTGCAGCGCTTGGCGCCCAGCTCCAGCTCCACCGGCGACATGCGGCAGTACTCGGTGGGGGTGTACCAGAGGAAGCGCATGCCCAGCTCCTCGGCCCGATCGCGCACGCGGATCAGCAGCGCCGGCATCTGCGCCTCAGGGATGGCGTCGGGGTTGGCAAAGCCGCCGCCGGAGTAGATCATGCCGTTCATGGCGAAGGTGCGGATGCCCAGCGCGTAGAGAAATTCGACGATCTCCTCGGCATGGTCCATGTTGCGGCGCATCAAGGTGGTGTTGGTGATGGTGTGCAGCGGGCTGGCCAGGGCGTTCTCGATGCCGGCCACGGTTTGGTGGAAGCAGCGCGTGCCGTTGATGGCGTCGTGCAGCTCTGGCCGGCTGGAGGCCAGGGTGATCTGCACATGGTTCAGGCCGGCCGCGGCCAGCGCAGCGACGAAGGGGCGGTGGGCCAGCCGGCGGCCGTTGCTGTTCATGCCGACGATGTGGCCCAGCCCGTCGGCGTGGCGGATGATCTCCAGCAGGTCGGGGTGCAGGGTGGCCTCGCCGCCGGTGAGAATCAGGTGCGGGACGCCGACCTCGTGTAGTTTATCGATCACCTGGAGCCACTGCTCCTTGGGCAGCGAGGCCATGGGCAGGTGGCTGGGCTCGTTGTAGCAGTGCGCGCAGGCGTTGTTGCAGCCGTAGGTCAGCGCCAGGTCGGCCTTGTAGGGCGCGTGGATGGCGGTGCTGAAGAGGGCGGATTTGGGCAGGTCAGGCTGGGCGCAGGTGGGGCAGAAGTCGCCAGGGCTGCGCATGGCCTCCACCAGCGCGTAGATCTGGCCGGCCTCGCTGGTGACCTGAGACCGGGACGCGCCGGTGTAGCGGCTTCGCAGCGCCTGAACAGCCTGTTTCAGCGGCGTCTCTTGCAGCGCCAGCCAGGCCAGCTCGGCCGCGGTGCTGTTGAGATGCACCACCTCGCTGACATCGCGGAAGAGCACGCCGGAGCCGTCATGCTCGACGCGCAGGTGCAGACGCATCTGGCCGCCGTTCAGGGGGACGTGATAGGTGTGCAGGCCGGGCGAAGGGGTTTGAACGTTGGACCGGGGGGCAAATCGGGGCAGTTTGAACACGGGGCAGGGTCATCCATTCGGTGGGGGCGATGGTGTCGTTGGCAGTCGGCGAGCCGTTACCACGTGGGCTGCTCCTCCAACTGATAGCTGGCGCCGCAGTGGGCGCAGGCGACGAAGATCGCGCCGGCCTTGACCTCCACCGAGTCCTTGGCCAGCGGCGCGCCGCACACCTTGCACTTCATGGTCTCCAGGTTGACGTCGCCGCTCAGATCGATCTGTTGCACGACGGTGTGCTGCGTGACCTGCGGCTTGGAGCGAAAGAGGTAGATCACCGCGCCGGCTGCAATCAGCAGCACCACGCCGATGGCCAGGCGAACAAGCTGGCCTTGCGAACCGGTCAGGAAGATCAAGCCGAGCGCCGCCAGGATGGCAGCGAGGAGATAGGAAACGATTTTCATGGCAGCTCCGGGGAAAGATGAGCGTTGGCCAGACCCAACGAGGCGTTATGGGCTGGCGGCGCTGACGCCCACGCGGCAATTGGAGCGTCATTTTGCAATAACTTGGCCCATTTGTCAACGCCGGGGCAGAGACTTCGGAAGTCGCCGGGGCAGAAGTGCTGGCTGCGCGGGCTGCTCTATGGCCTCCTGCTGTGGGCTGTCGCCCAGGTGTTGATACGTGCGGTGGGATCAGCGCTGGGCCAGATTATCCCCTGGGCGCTGCTGGCCGGGCATCTGGTCTATGGTGTGACGCTGGGATGGCTGAGTCGCCGGGGCTGATAGGAAGAAAAAAAGCGTCTGGTGCGTTCAACAGTTGGATTGTCGTAACGATTTCGGTGCGATTTCTGGACGGTAAGCTGGTATGTTGGTAGATAGTGCGGCATGTGAGTTGATCAAGACTGGCAGCCCTGCCGCCGGACAGCCAGTCCCAAGCGTCGTTCGCAATGAATAGACAGCAAGGAGAAGAACAAGATGAGTAAGCGACAGACAATGGTGGGCTGGAAGCTCACAGTGGTATTGGTGGTGATGGCGTTGGCCGCGGCGTGTACGCCGGCCGCGCCGCCGACGCCCACCCCGGTTCCCATCCCGGAGGTGGCGGTGGAGGCTTCGGACACCGCGCTGACGGTGCCGGCTGAGATGCCGGCCGGGCTGGTGGCCGTGATGGTGAAGAACAGCGGGCAGGCGCCGCATTCGCCCTTCTTCGCCCGGCTCAACGAGGGGGTGACCATGGATGCGTTCATGCAGACGCTGCAGACGGACGAGAGCGGCACAGCCGCGATCGCTCAGGTCACGTTGCTGGGCGGCGCGCAGGTGGCCCCCGGCGCCAGCCAGCGGATGGTCTTCGATCTGCAGCCAGGCAGCCACATCGCCCTGGACTTCGGCGAGGGAGGGGGCGCGGGCGGCCCGCCGCAGGTCACCGGCTTCGAGGTCAAGGCCGGTGGCGAGGGCGCGGCGCCGGCCGAGCCGGCTGCGACGGTCAACGCCGAGCTGAAGGACTTCCAGTTCACGCTGCCCGATCAGATCAAGGCTGGCGCGCAGACCTGGAAGATCGAAAACACGGGCGGCCAATGGCACGAGATGGGCATCTTCAAGCTCAACGAGGGTGTCACGGTCGACGACCTGATGGCGATGATGATGAGCGGGGAGCCGCCTGAAGGGCCGCCGCCCTACGAGCAGATGGCCTTCTGGGCGCCGATGAGCGCGGGCCAGCATGCCTGGCTGGACGTGGACCTGCCGGCCGGCACCTACCCCGTGCTCTGCTTCCTGCCCGACTTCGCCTCGAC
>JAJTXO010000552.1 GCA_021463315.1 Caldilineales bacterium
CTGACGGTGTGTGCGCCCACCGGCAAGGCCGCGCGGCGCATGACCGAGGCCACCGGCCTGCCAGCCGCCACCATCCACCGCACCCTGGGCATCTTCGGCGACGAGGAGGCTAAGTACAGCTTTCAGACCGATGGTGTGATCGCCGACGAAGCCTCGATGATCGATGCGGCCCTCATGTGCCGGATCGTCAAGGCGTGCAACGACCGCACGCGGCTGATCTTCGTGGGCGACGTGGACCAGCTGCCGCCGGTGGGCGCGGGCGAACCCTTCTTCCAGCTCATCAGCTCGGGCGTGGTCCCGGTCGCGCGGCTGACGGTCATCCATCGCCAGGGCAAGAACTCGGGCATCGTCGCCGCGGCCCACGGCTTCAACCGCGGCCTGGTGCCTGATCTGTCGGACTACGACGACATCCAGATCGAGTATGCAAGCAGCAATGCAGCATTGCCCACCCATCTCTTGAGGTGGGTAAGCGATCTTATCGCTTGCGGCCTGTCCATCCGCGACATCCAGGTGCTGACACCCTTGAACAACCATCCCTGGGGCCAGCACGCGCTCAACCTGCGCCTGCAGGAGCGCTACAACCCTGGGCCGTTCCCGCTCAAGGGCTGTCCCTTCAAGCCAGGCGACAAGGTGATCCACACCCGAAACATCTACGACATGCGGGAGCAAACAGTGCTCAACGGCATGACCGGTGTGGTGCAGTGGGTGGCAACCGATGCCCACGAGAAGGAGTTGGACGCCAGGCGCAGTGAAGAAGGCGACGACGAGCTGCCTGAGATCCTCTGGGTGCGCTTCGAGGGCGAGCAGGAGCCGACGACCTACACGCGCGAGGAATTGGGCTATCTCAAGCTGGCCTATGCGATGTCCGTTCACAAAAGCCAGGGGAGCGAGCATGGCCACGTGGTGCTGGCCCTTCCCACCACGCGCCCTGACTTCATGCTGCGCCAGTTGGCATACACCGGGCTGACCAGGGCCAAGACCTACTGTGTGCTGATCTCGGCCCAGTCGGCCCTGCAGACCTACGTCCAGAACGAGGAGCGCGTGCGCCGCGTCACCTTCCTGGGCGACATGCTTCGGAACCGGTTCCGAGGTAACTGAGCCGATGGACACTGCACTCTTTGCCCTGCCCACCGAGAAGCGAAAACACCCAGCCAAGTACACCGACGCCCTGTTGGTCACGTTCGCGCGCATGCTCAAGGGCAGGCGGCGCATCCTCGACCCGTTCGCCGGCACCGGCAAGGTGTTCCTGCTCAACCACTGGCTGCCCGATGCCGAGATCGAGGGAGTGGAAAAGTGACAGCTGCTGTGCTGAGAAATCGCGCTGTCGTGACACCAGAAAGCGAGAGTTTCTGATGCAAAGGCAAACTACGCGCATACCCCATTTACCCGAAGATGTGGGGAATTACGCACCGTGGGTAGCTGATCGCGGCCTTACGGCGCCCTATGGCAAATGCCAATGTGGATGCGGTCAAGACGCGCCCATATCAACGCGCCAAAGGACGTCTAGGGGCGTTCGCAAAGGGCAGCCACAGCTATACATTTTGGGCCATATCGGCAAGTTGAATGCGTACAACTCGCTTGAGGATGCCTTCTTGTCCAATGTCGAAATCAAAGGCAAGGACGAGTGCTGGCTATGGCAAGGCACTCGACGTGGCAACGGCTATGGCTGCGTCCGCTATAACAACGAAATTCTTGATGCTCATAGATTGAGCTATGAGCTTTACAGAGGGCCAATTCGAGATGGAATGCTCGTATGCCACGAATGTGACAACCGGTTGTGTGTAAATCCAGATCATCTGTTTTTGGGCAACTATGGAGACAACTATCAGGACGCGAAGAGTAAGGATAGGCATTCAAGAGGGGAACGAAATGGAAATCGCAAGCTCTCTGATGAGGATGTGGTCGCCATTCGAGAAGCTTATCGAGCAAGAAAGCACGGCGACATGCCATTGCTTGCGGAGCGTTTTGGTGTCAGTGTGTCCACTATCCATGGAATTGGACGGGGCGAAACATGGAAACATATCAAGGGCAACTAATCGACTTGCCACCAGCCTTGCCGAGTCATCCCGCAAAATACACAGGAGCCTTACTGCCTGTTATGGTAAGAATGCTGCGCGGGCGCAAGAGGGTTCTTGATCCTTTTGCTGGGGTTGGCGGTATCTTCATGATTGGAAAGTTCTTGCCCGATGCCGAGGTGTCCGGAGTCGAAATCGAGGCCGAATGGGCAGCGCAGCATTCGCGCACCACCCTGGGCAACGCGCTGCATCTACCCTGGCCCGATGGCTACTTCGACGCGATTTGCACATCACCGGCCTATGGGAATCGCCTCTGTGATAAATTGCTGCGTGACCGGCACAAGCGCAAGACCTACGCCAGCGAGCTGGCGCGCGAGCTGCACCCGGACAACGGCGGCGCCTTGCCCTGGGGTGCGAAGTATCGGGCATTTCACCTTGCCGCATGGACAGAGGCGCGGCGGGTGCTGGAGCCTGGCGGGCTGTTTGTGCTCAACATCAAGGATCACATCCGCCGCGGCGTGGTGCAGCCGGTGACAGACTGGCACATCGAGGCGCTGGAAGGCCTGGGCTTCCGGGTGCTCGAGCATGTTCACATCGACTGTCCCGGCATGCGCTTTGGCCAGAACCGGGACGCCAGGGTGGACTACGAGAGCGTGATCTTGTTCCAACAGGACAGCGCTTACGGCGCGCAATCTCGGAACCGGGTTCCGGACCAGCAGTAGCGCCTGCGGCGCATGACTGGCAAGACGACAGCAAGGAGTACTCAATGGACGCACAGACCGCCCTGGAACAGCTAGCCACCATCTACGACCGCGAATTGCAGCCTGCTGAGGCCGCGGCCGAGGCCATGACGATCTACCTGGAGATGGGCGAGCGCATCGCCGAACTGGACGTGATCCGCGCCAGCGCCAAGCAGGTACTCGCCGACGTGCTGGCCGAGATCGGCGCGGATCGCCTGGAAACCGCTGCGGGCACAGCCTATGTGACCGCACCCAGCATCCGTTCCAGCTATGACGCCAAGGGCCTGGACAACCTGAAAGTTGCCATACCAAGCTTGGCTTTGTTGCTGGCGCCGTACCGCACTGAGCGCGAGATCGCTGGTACCCTGACCATCCGTGCTGGCGGTAGAGCCAAGGAAGTGTGAACCATGAGACCGCCTTTCGACGACACCGATCGCACCACCATCTGCGACCGCTGCGGCGACGAGATCAACCTGGCCGAGGCCAACTATGCCGGTCCCGAACTGCCGCTGTGGGAAGGCGCCACGTTGTGCAACGACTGCTATGCGGCCGAGCGAGACACCAGCCATGACGTGCAGGCATAACCCCACCGCCTACGAAGCAGATCCTCAGACCGGTGAGGTGTGGTGTTTTCATTGCAAGCCGCCGCGCTGTCTCTCGACGCCAACATTGGTTTGGGCAGCAGTCGAGCTGTCCCGCCAGTTGGACCAGAATCGCACCTGCGCCACCTGCGGCAAGGTGGCAGACGTGGGCTAT
>JAJTXO010000553.1 GCA_021463315.1 Caldilineales bacterium
TGGAGTTCTGTGGGTGTGGGTATGGGTTGCTCGTCACACCGAATTGACAACCAGGAGACTCTTCCCGCAATTCCGGGTTACGGGTTACGAGTTACGAGTTACGCATTACGAGCTACGCATGATCCTCCTTATCGCCTACGGCAATCCGCTGCGCCAGGACGATGGCGCGGGGCTGCGGCTGGCCGAACGGATGGCAGCGCGCTGGCTGGCGCTGGGCGCGGCGGTGCGTCACCTGGCCGTGCAGCAGTTGACGCCAGAGCTGGCTGTGGAGATGGCCGCGCCGGAGGTGAGCGCGGTGGTGTTTGTGGATACCCGGATCGCCACGCGGCCAGCCGGGTCGGTGGCTGTGACGCCGTTGACACCGCCCGACGCGGCCACGTCCAGTCTGGCGCACCACACCCAGCCAGGCGTGCTGCTGGCCTATGCCAGCTTGCTGCTGGAGGGCCGACCCACGCCTCCCGCCTGGCTGGTAACCACGCCAGGCGTGGCCTTCGACCATGGCGAAGGGCTGAGCGCCGCAGCCAGCGCGGCCATCGATGCGGCGCTGGATCCGTCGCTGGCCGCCGCCGAGCCATTGACGCGGCTGATCGAGACGCTGGCTGGCTGTGAGTAATGCGACCCGAAGACTTCGGAAGTCGCCGCAGCACAGTTTCGGGTGAAAGGCCAGGCTCAACTGCGGCGACTTCCGAAGTCTTTCTACGGGGCCAGTCGCGCCCCTTCGACAGCCGGGTAGGCGTAGCAACTGTCCAAATCAACTTGTGAGTTGGCTCGGTCGGAGACCGGCCAAAGCGCCAAGTCAATGATGGACAAGCACCAGGATTGCTCCGCCACACGGCCCGCATCAGGACACAGGAGCGAAGACGCTATGGAATTTGGAGTGCCACGAGAGATCCGTGTTCTCGAAAAACGTGTCGGCCTGACGCCAGCCGGCGTCGCGGCGCTGGCCGCGGCCGGCCACACCGTGTACATCGAGCACAACGCCGGCGCGGGCGCCGGCTTTCGTGACGACCACTACGAGGCGGTGGGAGGCAAGATCGTCTACACCGCGGCCGAGGCCTTTGGCCGGGCCGATGTGGTGGTCAAGGTAGCCCGGCCGACCCAGCAGGAGCACAGGCTGTTCAAGGAGGGCCAGACGATTCTCTCCTTCTTTCATCTGACCGTGGCCTCGCCAGACCTGCACCAGGCGCTGGCCGAGCACCATATCACGGCTATCGCCTACGAGCTGATGCAGGATCAGGACGGCATGTTGCCGATTCTGGCGCCCATGAGCGAGGTGGCTGGCCACCTGGCGCCGATCTATGCCGGCCAACTGTTGACCAGTCCCCAGGGGGGCCGTGGCATTCTGCTGGGTGGACTGCCCGGCGTCGCCCGCAGCATCGTGCTGATTCTGGGCGCGGGCACGCTGGGACGCAGCGCGGCGCGGGCCTTCGTGGGCATCGGCGCGCAGGTGTTGGTGCTGGACAGCGACGTGCGCAAGCTGCGCGTGGTCGACGAGATGTTCGACGGCCGGGTCACCACCCTGATCGCCAGCCAGTACAACATCCAACGCATGACCCCCTTCGCCGACGTGCTGGTGGGCGCGGTGCTGAAGCCAGGCCAACGCGCACCGATTCTGATCAGCCGGGCGATGGTGCAGAAGATGCGGGCAGGCTCGCTGATCATGGACTTCTCCATCGACCTGGGTGGATGCGTCGAGACCAGCCGGCCCACCACCTTGAGCGATCCGACCTTCGTGGCCGAAGGGGTGACGCACTTCTGCGTGCCCAATCTGCCGGCCGCGGTGGCCCGCACTTCAAGCCATGCCCTGAACAACGCCCTGCAATCCTATCTGCTGCACCTGGCCGACTGCGGTTTGGAGTGCGCGCTGCGCGACGTGCCGGCGCTGCGCAGCGGAGTCAAGCTGTACCAGGGCAAGATCGCCAGCCTGCGGCTGGCGACAGCGCTCGGCCGTGAGATCGAAATCGATCTGGCTGCTGCAATCGACCAAGACCGCTGAGGAAGAAGCTCCTATGAACTTTTCAAGCCTGTATCGCAACAAGGTCGTCTCGGCGGCCGATGCCGTGTCGCAGATCAAGTCAGGCAGCCGCGTCTACCTGGGCGGCGGAGCAGGTGTGCCCATCGAGCTGGTGCATGCGCTGACCGCTCGCCACCAGGAGCTGCGCAACGTCGAGATCGTGCATATCCTGACCTTCGCCGATGCACCCTACGCCGCGCCTGAGCTGCAGGCCTCCTTTCGCCACAACGCGCTATTCATCGGCCACAACGTGCGCAAGGCGGTCAACGAAAGTCGCGCCGATTTCACGCCGATCTTCTTGTCGGAGATCCCCGACCTGTTCCGGCCTGGCGGCGCCCTGCCGCTGGACGCGGCGCTGGTGTCGCTGTCGCCGCCCGACGAGCATGGCTTTTGCAGCTTCGGCGTCGAGGTAGGCACCACCAAGCCCGCGGCCGAGGAAGCAGGCGTCATCATCGCCGAGGTCAACCAGCAGATGCCGCGCACCTTGGGGGATAGCTTCATCCACATCAGCCGGCTGCACAGCATCGTGGAGGTGGACTATCCGCTGCCGCTGGCGCCGCAGGGAGGCAGCTCCGAGCTGCACATGAAGGTTGGCCAGCACATCGCCGGCATGATTCCCGACGGCGCCACCCTGCAGATGGGCATCGGCAGCATTCCCGACGCGGTGCTGCAGAACCTGACCAACCACAAGGATCTGGGCATCCACACCGAGCTCTTCTCCGACGGTGTGGTGGATATGGTGGAGCGCGGAATTGTCACCTGCCGGCGCAAGACCTTCCATCCCGGCAAGATCATTGCCGGCTTCTTGTTCGGTTCCCAGCGGCTCTACAACTTCGTAGACAACAACCCGCTCATCGAGCTGCATCCGACGGATTATGTCAATAATCCCTACAACATCATGCAGAACGACAAGATGATCAGCATCAACTCCGCCATCTCAGTCGATCTGACCGGTCAGGTGTGCGCGGACTCCATCGGGTCGCGGCTGTACAGCGGCGTCGGCGGCCAGTTGGACTTCGTGCGCGGCGCGGGGCGCTCCAAAGGGGGCATGCCGATCATCGCTTTCCTCTCCACGGCCAAGAACGACACGGCCTCACGGATCGTGCCGATCCTGGAGCCTGGCTCAGGCGTGGTGACCACGCGCAACGACGTCCACTACGTGGCTACCGAGTACGGCGTGGCCTACCTGCACGGCAAAACCCTCCGCCAACGCGCCCAGGCGCTGATCCGCATTGCCCACCCTAAGTTCCACGATGAGCTGACGCAGCAGGCCAAGAAGCTGGGGTATCTATAGCGGTGATCGGCTCGGTGATCGGCTCGGTGATCGGTGATCGGTGACCTCTGACCTCTGACCTCCCCAGTCCCCACATAGACGCGGGAAGGCGGAACTGATGGCTCAGTTCCGCCTTCGACGCAGGACTGCCAGTCCTCGGAAGGACTGGCAGTCCTCTATGTTCCCCGCAGGACTGCCAGTC